>JACPHL010000128.1 GCA_016188625.1 Candidatus Rokuibacteriota bacterium
ACCGTTCCAACGCTGTGGGAAATAGAGAGCCCGACGCAACCGGCCAAAGGGTGGTCAGCGCAAGTACAGATAGATAGGGGGATTCGGCATGTTTACAGCGCGGGCCGGAACTTCCAGAAGTAGTTCGCCAGCTCGCCGCCCTCGTGGAAACGGCGGAAGGTCAGCTCGACCGGCATCTCGAAGCCGACCTCGGCCGGGTCGCAGTCGGTGAGCTGGGTATAGAAGCGCCCGCCCCCCTCCAGGTCGGCGGCCACCATGATCACCGGCGGGTCCGGGCTGGGGACCAGGTGGTCCTTCGTGAAGGTGAAGACCTTCCCGCGGCGCGAGAGCCGGTGCTCCTCGAACTCCTTCCCCGAGCAGTTCCAGCAGAGGTGCCGGCGCGGGTACTGGAC
This sequence comes from Candidatus Rokuibacteriota bacterium, assembly GCA_016188625.1. Taxonomy (GTDB): domain Bacteria; phylum Methylomirabilota; class Methylomirabilia; order Rokubacteriales; family JACPHL01; genus JACPHL01. The sequence continues at coordinate 393 of JACPHL010000128.1, forward strand.
GGCGCCGCAGGCCCGGCAGCGCTGGCCGTGCAGGCGGAGGTCCTGGGCCTCCTCCCGCGCCATGACCGGGAGCCCGGTGAAGGCCTTGATCACCTCGGTCTCCACCAGGCGGCGGAACTGGAGGTACTTCCCGTAGTGCCGGAGCGGCCGGCCGCGGGCGAGCTGGGCGGCGACCCCGCGGCGGGTGTCGCGCCCGCGGACCCGCCCGGTGGCCCGGAAGAGGAGGGCGTCGGCGCCGGAGCCGTAGCCGACGACGAGGATCCGGTCGCCGGGCGCCGCCTCCTCGAGGGCCGCGGCCAGGCCGAGGAGCGGGGAGGCGCAGCCGACGTTCCCGACGCGCTCGAGGAGCGGGGTCTTCAAGGCGGCGGCGTCGGGGAACCCGAGGGCCAGGAGGAGCGCGGACGCCAGCCGGGCGTCAGGGGCGTAGGGGACGACCTTGGTGATCTCCTCGCGCCTCAGGCCCGTCCGCGCCAGGAGCCCGGCCACCGCCTCGGGGATGAGCCGCTCGTACCCCCAGGCGCGGACGAAGGTCGGATCGCCCGCCTGGAGGAAGCGCTCGTCCGCCTTCCGCCAGACGTCGGAGAACTCCTGGACGAAGCCGTACCCTCCCTCGTAGGTCGCCAGGACCTCCCCCTGCCCCAGCGGGACCGCGGCGGCGCCATCCCCGAGGGTCGGCTCGAGCTCGCTCCCCGGGGCCACGGCCCGGAGGTCGGCCGCGGCCACGAGGGCCTCGCGGCTCGAGCCGGCCCGCACGGCGTCGAGGGCCAGCCGCAGCGCGGTGGTCCCAGCCCGGAGGCTCCCGCCCAGGTCCACGACCATCACCTCCCGGCCGCAGTCGGCCACCGTGGCCAGGAGGACGGCGCACGACTTCTCGGCATACGGGGGCGTCGTGGAGGCGAAGAAGACGGCGTCGAGGCCCCGGGCGTCCCGCCCCTCCAGCGCGGCGAGGCCCGCCTCGACGGCCATGGTGAGGCTGTCCTCGTCGTAGTTGGCGACCGCGCGCTCCCCGCTCCCCGCGCCGCCCCAGACCTGGGCGAAGAGCTCGCCCGCGAGGCGGTAGCGCGGGATGTGGACCCCGATCCCGGTGATCCCGATCTCAGCCATCGCCAACCGTCGCCGCCGCAGCGACCCGGAGGAGCTCCGCCAGGAGGCCGATGGAGGACTCGCGCGCGGCAGCCGGTAGGCGGGCCTCGGGGGGAAGCTCGATGTGGAGCACCGCGGACGCCTCCCTGAAGGGCGGCCAGCGCCGGGCCGCGGTCGCCCGGAAGCGGACCCGATCCACCGGCTCGATGAGGAGGTCCAAGCCTGGCAGCTCGCGCCGGCCGTTCAGGGATCGCTCCCGAGCGAGCCGGTAGCGCGCCTTGAGCCGGCGCGCCAGCCCGGGTCCGATCCCGGCCGTGGCGACCTCGAGGTGGACCACGCTCGCGCGCCGGGTGTAGCCGTGGAGCTCCACGTAGAGGGCAAGAGGCCCCCGGGCGGCCCGGCGGACGAGGGCGGCGTAGGCGTCGTGGACCCGCCGCGCGCGCGCTGTCAGCGGCTCCGCGCCCGGGGGCAGGCGCGCCCCCTCGGTCGGCCGGTTCACGTTCAGCCGGACCCCGCCGGTGCGCGCCCCCGCGAAGCCGGTGGCGATGACCGCGCCCGCCCCGGTGAGCCGGCCGAGGCGCTCGCCGATCAGGCCGGTGAACTCCTCGAAGCCGCCGTGCGGGACCCCGATCACGACCCCGGGCCGGCCGGGGATCAGCCGGAACTCCCCCTCGGGCAGGGCGACGCGCTCGGGGGCGGCCCCGACGCCGCGCGCCGCCTCGATCCGCGGGCTCACCGGCCAGGCCCCCCGAAGATCCGCGCCCGGAGCGCGCGGGGGACGAACGCGGCGGCCACGCCGGCGACCTTGGCGCACCGCTCGAGGGTGGCCGGATCCCCCGTCCAGTGGTCGAGGAGGACCTGCCGGTCCACCTGGTTCAGGAGCGCGTCGAGGACCACCGCCGCGACCACGAGGTCGTCCAGGTACCCGACCACCGGGATGAAGTCCGGGAGGAGGTCCACCGGGCTGGCCAGGTAGAGCGCCGCGCCCGCCAGCCCCGCCTTGACGCTCCAGGGGACCCGCGGGTCCCGGATCACCCCGGCCACCAGCCGGGCCACGCGGGGGACGAAGAGGGCCAGCTCCCGCAGCCGCGACCGCGTCAGCCCCCCGAGCACCCTCACGGGAGGGCCTCCGCCACCAGCTCGGCGATATCCCGGGGCTTGATGGCGTCCGCCACCCCCTTGCCCTTCACCCCGTCCTCGAACATGGTGAGGCAGAACGGGCAGGCCGAGGCCAGGATGTCCGGCTTGACCTCCATGGCCTGCTCCACGCGGAGCTGGTTGACCCGCCGCCCCTCGTGCTCCTCCATCCAGACGCGCCCGCCGCCGCCGCCGCAGCAGAAGCACTTGGACCTGTGCAGGTGCATCTCCACCATCTCCCCCCGGGAGATCGACCGGAGCACCGTTCGGGGGCACTCGTAGATGTCGTTGTAGCGGCCCAGATAGCAGGGGTCGTGGTAGGTGATGCGCTCGGCCAACCCCCGGGAGACCCGAAGCCGCCCGGAGCGGATCAGCTCCTCGAACAGCTGCGAGTGGTGGACGACCCGGAAGCGGCCGCCGAACCGCGGGTACTCGTTCATGATCGTGTTGAAGCAGTGGGGGCAGGCGGTCACGATGGTCTGGAACCAATAGCGCCCGAGTGTCCGGATGTTCTCCTCGGCGAGGGTCTGGTAGAGGTACTCGTGGCCCACGCGACGGGCGGGCTCGCCGGTGCACCGCTCCTCGTTGCCCAGGATGGCGAAGTCCACCCCCGCGGCCTGGAGGATCCTGACCACGGCGCGCGCCACCTTCCGGTTCCGCTCGTCGAAGGCCCCGTAGCACCCCACCCAGTAGAGGTACTCGGCCTCCCGCGCGTCGGCCATCAGCCTCACCCCGAGCTCGCTCGCCCAGTCGGCGCGGGTCTGCCAGGACATCTGCCAGGGGTTCCCGTTGGTCTCCAGGTTCCGGAAGGTGGCCTTCAGCTCCTCGGGGAAGCGGGCCTCGGTGAGGACCAGATGCCGCCGCATGTCGATGATCTTCGGGACGTGCTCGATGAAGACCGGGCAGGACTCCACGCACCAGCGACAGGTGGTGCAGGCCCAGAGGACGTTGTCGGTGATCACCTCGCCCACCATGGCCTGGGCGGCGTGGCCGTGGCCGCCCCGGCCCAGGAGCCCGGGTCCCCGCTCGAGAAGGTGCTCCTGGAGGTCCAGGATCAGGAGCTTGGGGTCGAGCTGCTTGCCGCTGGCGGTGGCCGGGCAGCCGGAGGTGCAGCGGCCGCACTCGGTGCAGTTGTAGAGGTCGAAGAGGTCCTTCCACGTGAACTCGGTGATCCGGCCCACCCCGAAGGTCTCGGCGCTCTCCAGGTCCAGGCCGGGGAATTCCCCCTTGGGGGTCTGGGGGGCGAAGAAGACGTTGAACGGGGCGCCGAGGATGTGGAGGTGCTTGGAGTACGGGATCCATACGAGGAACCCGAGGATGATGAGGGCGTGGGACCACCAGGAGGCGTGGAAGAACCCCTCCACGGCGCCGACGGGGAGCCCGGCGAGCAGGGTCGCCAGCGCGGTCCCGGCGAACGCCCAGCGGTCGGCGGGGTCCGGCGCCAGGACCATCCGGGCCGCGTCGGCCAGGAGGTCCGTGACCATGAGAAGGAAGATCAGGAGGAGGATCACCAGCCCCTCGGTGGAGAGCGTGAGGCGCCGGGGCCGGGTCACCAGGCGGCGGAACGCCGCGTAGGAGACCGCCGCGATGACCGCCAGGTCGAAGACGTCCTGGAGGACCAGGTAGCCGGGGGTCCCCGACAGGAACGGGAGGGCGAAGGCCTCGGTCACGCCCTGGCCGAAGAACTCCACGGTGCCCACGGTGAGGATGATGAAGCCCCAGAAGATCGCGGCGTGCATGAGCCCGGGCCAGAAGTCGTTCCTGAGGAGCCGCACCTGGCCCAGGACGAACACGAGCACGGCCCGGAGGCGCGCGGGGACGTTGTCCCAGCGGGCGGCCGGTCTGCCGGCCATCATGAGCCGGAAGAGATAGGCTACCCGGTGGGCGAAGAGCGCGAGGGCAACGACGATGAGCGCATAGAAGAGGACCCAACCCGGGATCAACCCGTACCACTGATGGGGTGGCGACATTCAGGAGGGCCTCCCGTAG
>JACPHL010000129.1 GCA_016188625.1 Candidatus Rokuibacteriota bacterium
ATCAAGCGGTAACCCTCCGGCGTCAGCTCCAGCAGCGGGATCAACTCTGGGGCCTGTAGATTGGTACGCGGCGTGAACCGGCTCTCTGAGGTGCGCGCCGATTTCCGATTCCACGGACAGACTTCCTGACAAAGGTCGCAGCCGAAAATCCAATTGCCCACCAGGGATCGCAGCTCGCGCGGAATGGGACCGCGCAGCTCGATGGTGAGATAGGAAATGCAGCGTCTTGCGTCCATCACGTACGAACCGAGGAACGCGCCGGTGGGGCACACGTCCAGGCAACGGGTGCAGGAGCCGCAATGCGCGGTGGTGGCGCCATCCGGAGGTAGCTCCACGTTCAGCAGCAGCGCCCCCAGGAAGAAGTAGCTGCCATGCTGCCGGTTCAGGATGCAGGTGTTCTTACCGAACCATCCGAGCCCCGCCCGCGCCGCCAGGTCCCGCTCCAGCACCGGGCCGGTGTCCACGTAGACCCTCCCCTCGGTGCCCGGCCGCTCGGCCTGGAGGAAGGCCAGGAGCGCCCGGAGCCTCGGCTCCAGGACCGCATGGTAGTCCCGCCCCCAGGCGTAGCGGGAGACGTGGGTCGGCCCGTCCCCGGCCTCCCCCTGGTGGTAGTTCATGGCGCAGGCGATGACAGAGCGCGCCCCGGGGAGGACCTCGCGCGGGTCCAGGCGCTTGGCCCGACTCCGCTCGAGGTAAGCCATCTCGCCCGCGTAGCCGGCCTCGAGCCAGGCCCCGAAGGCGGCCCCGTGCTCCGGAGGGTCGGCGGGCCCGACCGCGACCAGCTCGAAGCCGAGCCGTCGGGCCTCGGTCTTCACGCGGCGGGCGAGGTCGGCGGGCGTCATCGGCGTCTGGCCTTCACGATGAGCCGGCTCTCGGTGAGCGCGCGCCCGCCTCCGGCCAGGTAGGCCTCGTACGCGGCCCAGCGGCCCGAGGCCGCCCACTTGGCCCGCAACCCGGCGAGATGCCTGCGCGCTTCCTCGGCCGAGGCGAAGCGGATCACCTCCTGCTCGACCTCGAGGTGCTCGGGCTCGAACCCGGCACTCCTGAGCACCGCCTCGAGCCGCTCGGGCGAGTAGGCGAAGCGCGAGGCCTGCCCGGTCTCCCTCCACTGCTCGGTGTGGAAGCAGGCGAAGGCCAGACAGGCCCCGGGCGGGAGGGTCCGGGCCGCCCGCTCGATGATCGGATCGGACATGCAGAGGTTCGCCACCACCAGGTCGAAGGGCCCGAGGGGGCGGTAGTCGATCCGCTCCGCGTCGGCCTCGACGAATGTCACGTGGCCGAGGCCCCGCTCACGGGCGAGGCGACGGGCCGTCTCGATGGCCCGGGCGTCCACGTCGATCCCCACCACCCGGCCCGCCTCGTCGGCCAGGGCCAACGCCAGCCGCCCGCTCCCGGTCCCCACATCCAGGACGGCCTTCCCGCCCAGCCCCGCCGCCCGGATGAGGGCGAGGAGGGTCGGGCCCAGGGCCCCGTGACGGGAGGCCCGCCCCGGCTCGACCTCACGCCGGACGACCGGCCAGTGCTCCACCTCGCCCCTCCTCCGGAGTATAGCACCGCCCCCGGGGGCCCGCCGGGCCCCGAATCGCTCGCCCCCTCGGCCACGGGATGCTACAATGGATCTCGGTTGACACCCCGGGGACCCCCGTGGGGTCGGGGGATCGAAGGGCCGACCCAGCGGTCGGCCGGGAGACGCCATGCCACGGACCAGGCTCGACCTCCCCTACCACGTGGATTACCTCTCGATCCTCGGTCCCGACGGCACCCTCGACACGGACCTCGAGCCCAAGATCGACGAGGCCGACCTCGGCCGCCTCTACCGGGCCATGCTCCTGGCCCGGCGCTTCGACGAGCGGATGCTCAACCTCCAGCGCCAGGGGCGGATCGGGACCTTCGCCCCGATCAAGGGCCAGGAGGCCGCCCAGCTCGGGAGCGTGTACGCCATCACCCCCGCCGACTGGATGGTCCCGTCCTTCCGCGAGACGGCGTCCATGCTCTGGCGGGGATGGCCCATGGAGCTGATCCTGCTCTTCTACGCCGGCTACCTCGAGGGGATGCGGGTCCCCGACGGGGTCCGGGACCTCCCCATCACGATCCCGGTGGCCTCCCAGCTCCCCCACGCGGTCGGGCTCGCCTACGCGGCGCGCTACAAGGGCGACGACGCCGTGGTCCTGACCTACTTCGGTGACGGCGCAACCTCCGAGGGCGACTTCCACGAGGCGATGAACTTCGCCGGGGTCCTGGGGGCCCCGGTCATCTTCCTCTGCCAGAACAACCAGTGGGCGATCTCGGTCCCCCGGAAGAAGCAGACCCAGTCCCGGACCCTGGCCCAGAAGGCCCTGGCCTACGGGTTCCCGGGTACCCAGGTGGACGGCAATGACATCCTGGCGGTCTACGCGGCCAGCCGCGAGGCCGTGGAGCGGGCCCGGGACGGCGGCGGGCCGGCGATGATCGAGTGCGTCACCTACCGGCTCGGGGTCCATACCACGGCGGACGATCCCCGGCGCTACCGGAGTGAGGAGGAGGTCAAGGAGTGGGAGCGGAAGGACCCCCTCACCCGGTTCCGGGACTACTTGCAGAAGAAGGACCTCCTCGACGCCGAGCAGGAGCGGCGCCTGGAGGAGGAGATCGCGCAGGAGATCGCCGACGCCGTCGCCCGCTTCGAGGCCCGGCAGGACCCCGACCCCCTCGTCATGTTCGACCATGTCTACGCCGAGCGCCCGCCGGAGCTCGAGGCCGAGCGGCAGGAGCTGGCCGAGCGGCTCCGGGGCACCGGGGCGTCGCCGGCCGAGGGCGAGGCGCCCGCGCCGACCCCGATGCGCGGGCAGCGCAGGACGAGCCGATGGCCAAACTGAACATGGTCGGGGCCCTCAACCTCGCCCTCCACCAGGAGATGGCGCGGGACGAGGACGTGATCGTCCTGGGCGAAGACGTGGGGGTGGACGGCGGGGTCTTCCGCGTCACCGACGGCCTCTACCAGAAGTTCGGGCCACAACGGGTGATGGACAGCCCGCTGGCCGAGTCGGCGATCGTAGGGACCTCCATCGGGATGGCCTTCTACGGGCTCAAGCCGGTCTCGGAGATCCAGTTCTCTGGCTCCTCCTTCCAATCCTTCCCCCAGATCGAGAACCACGCCGGGCGCTACCGGATGCGCTCCCAGGGCCGCTACCACTGCCAGATCGTCGTCCGCATGCCCTGCGGCGGCGGGGTGCGGGCCCTCGAGCATCACTCCGAGAGCGAGGAGGCCTACTACGCCCATCATCCCGCGCTCAAGGTCGTCATCCCCTCCACCCCCCGGAACGCCCGCGCCCTCCTGGTCAGCGCGATCCGCGATCCGGACCCGGTGATCTTCCTCGAGCCCAAGGCACTCTACCACGCGGTGCGCGAGGAGGTCCCGGACGAGGAGGAGACTGTCCCCCTGGGCCGGGCCCGCATCGCGCGGGAGGGGAGGGACCTGACCTTGATCGCCTACGGGGCCATGATGCGGCCGGTCCTCGAGGCGGCCGAGGTCCTGCGCGACGAGGACGGCGCGGAGGCCGAGGTGGTGGACCTCCTGACCCTCTCCCCCCTGGACCGGGAGACCCTGGCCGCCTCGGTCCGGAAGACCGGGCGCGCGGTGGTGGTCCACGAGGCGCCGCGGAGCTTCGGCGCCGGGGCCGAGATCGCCGCCTCCCTGGTGGAGCAAGCCTTCCTCTACCTCGAGGCCCCGATCAGGCGGGTGACGGCGTACGACGTCCCCTTCGTGGGCTTCGCCCGGGAGAAGGCGAACCTGCCCGGCGTGGATCGGATCCTCGGCGCGGCGCGCGAGACGCTCCGGTTCTGAGCGGCATGGCGCGGGAGTTCAAGCTGCCGGACCTCGGCGAGGGGCTCGCCGAGGCCGAGATCGTCCGGGTCCTGGTCTCGGAGGGCGACCTGGTCCGGGAGGATCAGATCGTCCTCGAGGTCGAGACCGACAAGGCCCAGGTCGAGCTCCCCTCCCCCTTCGCCGGCCGGGTGGGGCGCGTCCACGTCCGGGAGGGGGAGCGGGTCCCGGTCGGCGCGGTCCTCTTGAGCTTCGACGGCGGGGAGGGCGAGGCCGGGGCGCGGGAGCGCGCGCCGGCCCGCGCCGAAGACCGCGAACCCCCGCGCCCCTCCCCGGTCCCTGAACCCCGGGCGGAGCCCGAGGCCGAGCCCCGGCGCGGCAGACCCGTCCCCGCGGCGCCTACCACCCGGCGCTTGGCCCGAGAGCTCGGCGTGGACCTCAGGCTGGTGCGGGGATCCGGGCCCGGCGGGCGGGTCCTGGCCGAGGATGTCCGCGCCTTCGCCGAGACCCCGGCGCGCCGGGAGGCGGCGGGCGCGCCGGTCCCGGAGCGGGCCGAGGCGCGGCCGCTGGCGGTCGTCCCCCGTGGCCTCGAGATCCCGCCCCTCCCGCGGTTCGAGCAGTGGGGGCCGGTCGAGCGACAGCCGCTCCGCTCCGTGCGCCAGCGGATCGCCGAGCGGATGACCCTGGCCTGGGCGGTGGTCCCCCACGTGACCCACTTCGACCAGGCCGACATCACCGACCTCGAGCTCCTGCGCCGCCAGCACCAGACCCAGGCCCGCGAGACCGGGGGCCCCGAGGTCACCCTCACCGCCTTCGTGGTCAAGGCGGTGGTCGCCGCCCTCCAGGCCCACCCGCCGTTCAACGCCAGCCTGGACCACGAGGCCGGCGAGCTGGTCCTGAAGCGCTACTACCACGTCGGGGTCGCGGTGGACACCGGCCGCGGGCTCATCGTCCCCGTGATCCGGGACGCCGACAAGAAGGGCCTCGTCGAGCTGGCGGCCGAGCTGGCCGACCTGGCCCGCCGGACCCGCGAGGGGAAGATCGAGCTCTCCGAGCTCCGGGGCGGGACCTTCACCATCACCAACATCGGCGCCATCGGCGGGACCGGGGCGATGCCGCTCGTCAACTACCCCGAGGCGGCGATCCTCGGCCTGGCGCGCGCCCGCGAGATGCCGGTGGTCCGGGACGGCCAGGTGGTCGTCCGGCGCATCCTGCCCCTGTCGCTCTCCTTCGACCACCGGGTGGCGGACGGCGCCGACGCCGCGCGCTTCGTCGCCCACATCGTCCGGAGTCTCGAGGAGCCGGGTCGGCTCCTCCTGGCCGGATAGGCGACACCGCCATGGTCATGGGCGACTTCGAGCGGGACGCCCAGGTGGTGGTCCTCGGCGGCGGGCCGGGAGGGTACGCGGCCGCGTTCCGGGCGGCCGACCTCGGGCTCGACACCGTGCTGGTGGACGCCGGCGGCCGGCTCGGGGGCGAGTGCCTCTTCCGCGGGTGCATCCCCTCCAAGGCCCTCCTCGGCGTCGCGGCGCTCCTCGGCGACGCGGCGCGGGCGAAGGGGCTCGGGATCGAGTTCGCGACCCCCCGGATCCGCCTCGAGGCCCTCCGCGCCTGGAAGGACGGGGTGGTGGAGCGGCTGGCCAAGGGCCTCGAGGCCCTCTGCCGGGCCCGCGGGGTGGAGCTGGTTCCGGGCCGGGCGACCTTCGAGGACGGCCGCACCGTGCGCGTGGAGGGGGGCGGGCGGATCCGCTTCCGGCAGGCCATCGTCGCGACCGGCTCGCGACCGACCCCGCTCCCGGGCCTCGGGCTCGAGCGCCCCGGGGTCATGGACTCGGAGGCCGCCCTCGCCCTCCCGGAGATCCCCCGGAGCCTCCTGGTCGTCGGCGGTGGCTACATCGGCCTCGAGCTCGGGACCGTCTACGCCGCGCTCGGCAGCGAGGTCACCCTGGTCGAGCTGACCGACGGCCTCCTCCCCGGCGTGGACCGGGACCTGGTGGCGCCGGTCGCCCGGCGGACCGCCGAGCTCTTCAAGGCGGTCGCCCTCGGCACGAAGGTGGTGGAGCTGGCCGAGCGCGACGGGGGGATCGAGGTCCGGTTCGAGGGCGCCCTTGAGCCCGCCCGTCAGAGCTTCGAGCGCGTGCTGGTGGCGGTGGGGCGGCAGCCCAACACCGACGGGCTCGGGCTCGAGAGGACCGGCGTGGGCGTGGATGGGCGCGGGTTCATCCTCGTGGACGAGCGGCGGCGGACCCAGGACCCCCGGATCTACGCCATCGGCGACGTCGCCGGCGAGCCGATGCTCGCCCACAAGGCGATGCGGGAGGGGAAGGTGGCGGCCGAGGCGATCGCGGGGCGCCCAGGAGGCCCGGCGGAGCGGCCAGCCGGTGGAGGTCGCCCGTTTCCCCTGGAGCGCCTCCGGGCGCGCCCTGACCCTCGCGAGGCCGGAGGGGCTCACCAAGCTCCTGATCGATCCCGGGAGCAGGCTCGTCCTCGGGGCGGGGATCGTGGGCGCCCACGCCGGCGAGGTGATCGCCGAGGCGGCGCTGGCGATCGAGACGGCGGTCACCGCGGAGGACCTCGCCGCCACAATCCACACCCACCCCACGCGCGCCGAGACGGTCATGGAGGCCGCCGAGGTCTTCCTCGGGAGCGCCACCCACCTCCGCCCTCGCCGCTGAGGCGGGTCCGGCCCGCCCTGAGCCTGGGCTAGGAGTCTGTCCGGGGGCGCTGATGCGGCTCGCACTCTCGAGCACCTCGACTCACGGATGGATGGTCCGCTTCGAGCGCCGGCTTTGCCGGCGCAACCTCTGGGGGGAGGCTCGGAGGGGGGTGGAACCCCCCTTCGAGTATCACGCGGATGGGTGGTCCGCTCCGAGCGCGGGCTCTGCCCGCGCAATCCTCGGGGGGAGGTCCGGAAGGGGGGCTTGGCCTCCCTCCGGGCCAGTTAGCGCGTGTCCCGGGTCGCCTCGGGTCGGGTCGGGACGGGCTCGCCCCACCACCGGTCCTTCTCGGCGGCGTCGACGTCGTGCTCCCGGACCACGGGCCGCCCGCCGAGGAGGCGGATGAGGGTCACCCGGATGGAGAACCACATGTGGTGATCGGTGGCGTACACGGTCTCGCGCCGGCCGTCCTGCTGCGCCTGAGCGAACGCCGGGATCGCGCTCCCGATCACCGCGAGGCTGATGAGGAGGGTCAGGAGGATCCGCACGCTCGCTCCTTTCGCTGGAAGGCTCATATCCGATCTGACGGGCCCTAAAAGGAATACTACCGCCGCGTCTTCCGACATGTCAACTTTCTGATCCTGACGCGCGATGGGCCTCCCGGATCCCTGGCGACTCTACGACGAGGCCTACCGACGCCTCCACCGCCTCGAGGACGTGCCGGTGGAGGGCGGCGTCTTCTTCCGGCTGGGCCGCGGGCGCCACCGCGGCCGTCCGGTCGTCCTCTCGGACGGCGTCGTGGTCAGGCCCGGTGATCCCCTGGGGATCCTTCACCTCCACAACGAGGCCCTGGCCGTCCTCCACGAGGGCCGCCCCTCGTCATGGGTCGTCGGCTCGGCCCTCTACCAGGGGTTCAAGGCGACGCTCCGGGAGCTGGCCCGCCGGGCCGCGACCGACCCCGACGTCGCCCGCCTGGTGGCGTTCTATGCCGAGACCATCTTCTGGAACGGGCTGGCCCACGCGGGCTTCGACGTGCGCCCGTTCCGGAGCCGGCTCCGGGCAACCCTCGTGGGGGTCTATCAGCGAGCCCTCCTGGGCCACGTCCACCCGGAGGGCCCGGCGCGCGCGGCCCGCGGCATGGGGCGTGGGCGCTACCGCGAGCCCCGCGGGATCTGGATCTCCCGAGCGACCCTGCTGGCGCGCTACGGGGCCAGGAGCGACCCGAGCGAGCCCGCGGTGTAGCCCCGGGCCTCGAGCGCGGCGAGGAGGCCCGGGAGCGCGGCGAGGAGCCGGGCCGGCGCCCCGCGGACCCCCTCGGCGTCGTGGAGGTCGAGGATCGCCCCGTCGTGCAGGCGGGCCAGGACGCGGCGGACCTGCTCGTCCGGGGCGCGCGGCCGGAGCCCCTCGGGCTGGATCGACCAGAGGACCAGGCGCTGGCCGAGGCGGCGAGCGGTGCGGAGGGCGACGAGGTTGACGAGGCCCCAGGGCGGCCGGAAGTAGCGCGGCGGCTCGCCGGCGAGGGCGGCCAAGATCTCGGTCCCGCGCTCGATCTCCTACACGGTCTCCCGTGGGGTCAGGAACCAGGCGTTCCGGTGGCGCCAGGTGTGGTTCCCCACTTCGTGCCCGGCCGCGACGAGCTCCCGCACGAGCCCCGGATGACGGGCGGCCCGCTCGCCGATGAGGAAGAAGGTCGCGTGGAGCCCCCTGGCCCCGAGGAGCTCGAGGAGTCGCGGGGTCGCGGCCGGGTCGGGGCCATCGTCGAAGGTCAGGGCCACCCGCCGACGCCCGGCCGGGCCGCGGCGGAGGGGTTCGGCGGCGAGGAGCTGGGCGCCCAACCCGTAGCCGGCCCAGGCGGCCGTCCCCGCCGCGAGCGCCCAGGGCAGGAGTCCCACGCCGGCTCAGCCGCCCCGCGAGAGGACGAGGAGCTCGCGGGCCACCGTCCTCGCCGCGTCCGGGCGGCGGAGGCGCTGAATGTTCTCCGCGAGCTTCAGCCTGAGGGCGGGGTCGATGAGGCAGTGGACGACCTGCTCGGTCAGCTCCTGCCGGCTCCGGGCCACCAGCGCGACCCCGGCCGCCTCCAGGAAGGCCTCGTTGGCGCGCTCCTGCCCGGGGAGGGAGCGGAAGAGGACGGCGGGCAGCTCGAGGGCGAGGGCCTCGGCCATCGTCACCGCCCCCGCCTTCGAGACCAGGAGATCGGCGCCCCCCATCAGCCGGTGGATCCCCTCCACGTACCCGTAGACCCGAACGCGCGGATCGCCCCTGATCAACCGCTCCAGCCGACGGGCAAGGCCCCGGTCCTGACCGCAGACCACCAGCGCCTGGACGGCGAGCGGGAGCGCGGTGAGGACCCTGACGACCTCGCCCAACCCGCCCAGGGTCCCGTGGAGCCCGGCCATGACGAGGACCACGGGGAGCTCGGCGAGGAGCCCGAGCTCGGCGCGGAGGGCGCTCCGGTCCACCGGCGAGGCGAAGGCGGGCTGGAGGGGGATCCCGCTCACCCGAATGCGGTCGGACGGGATCCCCCGCTCCAGGAGCCTGGCCTGGACCTCCTCGGCCGGGACGAAGTAGCGCTCCACGTGCGGGTAGACCCACTGGGTGTGGGCGACGAAGTCGGTGAAGACCGTCGCGTGCGGGCAGGCGATCCGCCCCCGTCCGCAGAGGCGGGAAAGGGCCCCGGCGGGGGTGGGGTGAGTGGAGATCACCAGATCCGCCGGATGGCGGGCCAGGTGGCGGGCCAGCTTCGCCGCCCCGAGCCGGTTCATCCCGAACAGGAGGGGTGATTCAACGGGGAGCCGATCGGCGAGCCGGTAGGCGAACCCCCAGAGCGCCGGCGCCGCCTTCAGGATGGCGAGGTAGAGGGTCTGGGTGACGAGGGCGAAGCGGAGATCGACGAAGCGGGCGAAGTGATCGATGACCTCGACCTCGGCCCCTTCGGCCGAGAGGGCCTGACGAAGGGCAGCGGCGACCCGGTTGTGTCCCGAGCCGTAGCTAGCGGTCAGGATCAGGATGCGGGGCGCCCTGCCGGTCATCGTACGACCCCTGACCTCCCGGGCAGAACGTCAACGACGCGGCGCTCCCTGCCGCGCGTATTCTACGCCCAACGCCGCCGAAAGACAAAGGGCAATCGAAGCGGCTCAGCCCCCGAAGCGGCGGTCCCGCTGCTGGAAGCTCCGGATGGCGCGCAGGAAGTCGATCTTGCGGAAGGCGGGCCAGTAGACGTCGCAGAAGTAGAACTCGCTATAGGCGCTCTGCCAGAGGAGGAAGCCCGAGAGGCGCACCTCTCCGGAGGTGCGGATGATGAGGTCGGGGTCCGGCAGGTCCGAGGCGTAGAGGTAGCGGCCGATCTCCTCCTGGCTCACCTCCTCGGCGGCCTCGGCGAGGGTGGCGCCCTGCTTGGCCCGATCCTGGAGCAGGCGGCGGACGGCGTCGGCGATCTCCTGGCGCCCGCCGTAGGCCAGGGCGATGCTGAGGACGGCCCCGGCGTAGGGGGCGGTGGCGACCTCGGCGGCGCGGATGGCCTCGAGGGTGGAGTCGGGGAGGAGCTCGAGCTTCCCCACCGCGCGGACCCGGATGCGGCGGCGGTGGATCCGGGGGTCGGCCGCGATCGCCCGGAGCTTGGCCTCCACCACCGAGAGCAGCCCGTTGACCTCTTCGGGAGGACGGGAGAGGTTGTCGGTGGAGACGACCCACAGGGTGACCATGGGGATCCCGAGGTCCACGCACCAGGTCAGGACCTCGTCGAGCTTGTCCGCCCCGAGCCGGTAGGCCTCGAGGGGATCCCGGAGCCCCCGCTCACGGGCGTAGCGGCGGTTGCCGTCAAGGATGATCCCCACGTGCCGCGGGACCGGGCGCCGCCGGACCTCGGCCAGGAGCCGCCGCTCGTAGAGGTAGTAGAGGAGCCGCGCGAGCCGGGTCATGCCGCGCCGCGCTTGGCCACCATCAGGGTGATCTTCCCCTCCTGCACGACCTCCCCGCGCTGGTTGAGGATCGCCCGCTCCTCGACGACGACCCCGCCCGCCTTGAGCTCCCGCTTGGGGGCGATCCGCATCCGGCTGCGGATCGTGTCGCCGATCCTGACGGGCGCCCGGAATCGCCACTCGAGGCACATGAACGCCAGCACCGAGAGCTGGCCCTGGGGCACGCGGAGGCCCAGCCCGGAGGAGAGGGCGAGGACCAGGAGCTCCGGCACCGCGGCCGG
>JACPHL010000120.1 GCA_016188625.1 Candidatus Rokuibacteriota bacterium
GGAGACAACCCACGCTATCTTGCGATAGGTCAGGCCGGTCCTTCCATATGGTCTAGCCTCACCGCTTTGCGGAGGGAGCCGACCCGGCGACCCTGACCACGTGCCGCGGCAGCAGCGCGGCGGAAAGGAGGCGCTCGTGCAGACGCTCATCAACCGGATGATACGGGCGGCGAGGCTGGATGCGGGGCTCTACGAGGAGGTGGAGGCCGATGCCGGCGCGATGGGGCAGGCGGTCGGCGTGATCGTGCTCTCTGCCGTCGCCGCGGGGCTGGGGACCGGCCGCGGGATCGGCTCGATCATGGTGGGCAGCCTAGTGGCGCTCCTCGGCTGGTATGTCTGGGCCTATCTGATCTACTGGATCGGCACCCGGCTCCTCCCCGAGCGGGAGACGCGGGCCACTCACGGCGAGCTGCTGCGCTGCCTCGGCTTCGCCGCCTCCCCGGGCCTGATCCGGGTCCTGGGGGTGGTCCCCGGCCTGCGGGGGATCGCCTTCCTCGCCGGCTCGATCTGGATGCTCGTGGCCACCGTGACCGCGACGCGGCAGGCCCTGGACTACCGGAGCACCTGGCGGGCCGTGGGGGTCTGCGCGATCGGCTGGGTCGCCCAGGTGATCCTCCTCGGGCTGGCCCTGTGGCTGCTGGGCAGCTTCGCCCGGGCGGCGTGAGGGAGCCGCCGGCAGGGGAGGCGCTGAAACCCGCTGGGGAAAGGAGGGGACGTGATGACGGGGATCTCGATGTCGGATATCACGCCGCTGTTGGTCACGGCCGCGGCGTCCATGGCGCAGGCCGTCCTGCGGATCGCGCTGGTCGTCGCCGCCGGCTACGTCGGGGTCCGGCTGGTCCGGGCCGGCCTCCGTCGCCTGGAGGCCATCCTCATCAGGGCGGGCGAGGCGACCGAGACTGTCCCGGGCGCGACCCGGAAGCGGGTGACCACCCTGGTCGGCCTGCTCCAGACCCTCGCCCACGTGGTGATCTGGGCCGTGGTCGGCGTCGTCAGCCTCGATCAGATCGGGGTGGACATCACCCCGATCCTGGCCGGCGCGGGGATCATCGGCCTGGCGGTCGGGTTCGGCGCCCAGAACCTGGTCCGCGACCTCATCAGCGGGTTCTTCCTGGTCCTGGAGAACCAGGTGCGGGTGGGGGACGTGGCGATCGTCAACGGCACCGGGGGGCTCGTGGAGGCGATCACCTTCCGGACCACCGTCCTCCGGGACCTCGCCGGGGTCGTCCACGTCTTCCCCAACGGCACCATCAACACCCTGTCCAACATGACCAAGGGGTGGTCGGGCTACGTCATCGACGTCGGGGTGGCGTACAAGGAGGACACCGACCGGGTCGTCCAGGTCATGCGCGAGGTCGCCGAGGAGCTGCGGCAGGACCCCGCCTACGCCTACCGTATCCTGGAGCCGATGGAGGTCTTCGGGGTCGATGACTTCGGCGAATCGGAGGTGACGATCAAGGCCCGCTTCAAGACCCTCCCCATCGAGCAGTGGAACGTCGGGCGGGAGTACCGGCGGCGGTTGAAGAAGGCCTTTGACGCGCGGGGGATCGAGATCCCCTTCCCGCACCACTCCCTCTACGTCGGGGAGGCCAGCAAGCCCGTGGAGGTCCTGCTGCGCGAGGCCGGGGCCAAGGCCTAGGGACACCCCGCCAGGGCTCAGGCGGGAGGCGTCGGCCCCGAGCGGAGCGTGTGGAGCAAGGGGCCGATGCCTCCCGCTCAGATGCCCGGAGGGCCGTCGGAACGGGGTCCGCGCCGGCCAGGGGCGCGTTGACAGCGGTGGGGACGGGGACTATCCTACCCTTGAGGTCCCGTGGAGGTCCCGTGGACCTCGGGAGGTGCTTGTGGCGGAAGAGGAGATCCGCGAGCTGATGGGCAAGCTCATGAAGGCCATCGAGGCGTCCCTGGCGGCGTCCGAGGCGGTCCGGGAGGCGCTCCAGGAGATCGTACGCCAGGGGTACGAGGCCAAGCTCTTCTTCGTGGCCAACGCCGAGCGCTCCGAGGAGGGCGAGGGCGAGGCCGAGGAGGCCACCGAGCGCGACTGGGGCGCCCTGACCGAGGGCGAGTTGCGCTTCGAGTTGACGAAGCTGGACAAGGACTTCCTGAAGTCCCTCCACATCCGGCCCGACGCCTCCTAGATGCTCCGGTTCCTCCTGCTCCTGGCCCTGGCCGGCCTCGTCTACCTCGTGCTGCGGGCCTCCCTCCGCTCCTTCCTCGATGGGTTCCGGCCCCACGACCGCCCCGGCCCGCGCGCCCTCCGCGACGAGCTGGTCCGGGACCCGGTGTGCGAGACCTACATCCCGCGCTCCCGGGCGATCACGCGGACCGCCGGCGACACGACCTACTACTTCTGCAGCCCCGACTGCGCGGCCCGCTTCGTCCGCCCCTCCTGACCGGACGCGATCGACCGGCCACCCGGGTGCGCCGCCCTTCTTCGAATAGTCGCCGCGAGAGGGGCCCATGAGCCGCGGCCCCCGCGACGACCCCTACCTCGACGTCGATCGGAGCGGGGATCCCCGGGGCCTCGCCAAGCTCCTCGAGCTCCGGGGCGGGCAGGGGAGCCAGGCGGCGCTCCGCCGGGCCTTTCTGGCCTTCGTGGGGATCCGCCCGGGGTGGCGCGTGCTGGACGTGGGGTGCGGGACCGGCGTGGTCAGCCGGGCCCTCGCCGAGCGGGTCGGGCGCGCGGGGCGGGTCGAGGGGATCGACCCGAGCCGCGTCCTCGTCCGCGAGGCCCGGCGCCTCGGCCGCGCGGCCGGGCTCGGGTCGCGGCTCGCCTTTCGCATCGGCGAGGGGGCCGCGCTCCCGTACCCCGACGGCGGCTTCGACGCCGCCATGGCGGTGACCGTCCTTCTCCATCTCCCCGACGGCGAGCGGGTCCTTCGGGAGATGATCCGGGTCACCCGCCCCGGCGGCCGGGTCGCGGTCCTCGACCAGGACTTCGGCACCCTCGCCCTGGATCACGAGGATCGCGCCCTGACCCGCCGCATCCTGGACGCCCACACCGACCGCTACTACGCCGACGGCTGGAGCGGCCGCGCCCTGCTCCGCCACCTGCGGGCCGCGGGCCTCCACCGGGTCCGGCTCCGTCCCTTCGTGGTGATGGAGACCGTCTACGACCCCTACACGCGCTCGATGCTGGAGCGGCGGGTGGAGTGCTGCCGCCGCTGGCGCCTCATCGACCGGGCCGAGGGGCGGCGCTGGCTCGAGGCCGTCGAGGCGCGGGCGCGGGAGCGGAGCTTCTTCCTCAGCCTCAACTACTACGGGGCCGTCGGGGTCAGGCCGTGAGGCGGGCCCTGGCGGCGGGGCTCCTCCTCGCCGGCCTGGCCGGGGCCGCGGCGGACTTCGACGGCCTGCGGGCCCTCCGCCACGTGGAGCGGCTGGTCGCCTTCGGCCCGCGGCCGTCCGGCTCGCCCGCCCTCGCGCGGGCCCGCGCCTGGATGCTGGGCGAGCTCCGCCGGGCGGGCCTCGTCGTCCGGGAGCAGGCCTTCACCGCCCTCACGCCCGACGGGGCGATCCCCATGGTCAACGTCATCGCCGAGCTGCCCGGCCGTCGCGCCGAGGTCATCGTCATGGGCGGCCACTACGACACCAAGTACTTCCGGGAGTTCAGGTTCGTGGGGGCCAACGACGGGGGCTCGAGCACGGGCCTGCTCCTCGAGCTGGCCCGGGTCCTGGCCGCCCGGCACCGCGAGACGCCGCCCCCGTTCACCTACTGGCTCGTCTTCTTCGACGGGGAGGAGGCCCGGCGGGAGTGGTCGGCGAGCGACAGCCTCTACGGCTCGCGCGCCTTCGTCCGGGGCCTCCAGAGCTCGGGCGAGCTGGGTCGCCTCAGGGCCGTGATCGTGGTGGACATGATCGGCGACCGCGACCTCGGGATCCGGCGGGAGGCCGCCTCGACCCCCTGGCTCACCGAGCTCCTCTGGCGGACGGCGCGCCGGCTCGGGCGCGGCGCCCACTTCCTCGACGCCGTCCACGCGGTGGACGACGACCACCGCCCGTTCCTGGAGGCCGGGGTCCCGGCCGCCCTCCTCATCGACTTCGACTACGGCGGCCGCCCGGGCGAGAACGCCTTCTGGCATACCCCGGAGGACACCCTGGACAAGGTCTCTGCGCGGAGCCTGGCGGTGGTGGGGGAGGTCGTGCTGGAGGCCCTGCCGGCGCTGGCGCACGAGCTGACCCGCCGCGGCCTCGACTGAACGCGTTCCGCCGGGGAGGCATCGGCCCCTCGCTCCACACGCTCC
>JACPHL010000121.1 GCA_016188625.1 Candidatus Rokuibacteriota bacterium
GGAAGTCCCCGGCGGAGCTCGGCCTCAACAAGTAGAGCTCGGGTAGCCCCTCGCGTAGTGACTCGGCGGTCGCGCGACTTGACTGGTGGCCTTCGAGCGCGCACCCTCACAGGGGGTACCCGGCCCGCGCAACCTTTGGGGGGAGGTGTCGGCAGGGGGGCATAGCCCCCCTCAGAAATTATGAAGCGGCGGCTCCTCTTCGTTCTCCTCCCGGCCGCGTTCGTCCTCCTCTGGGAGTACGCGGTCAAGGCCCGGTGGGTCCCGGAGGGGATCATCCCCTCGCCGCTCCAGGTCCTGGAGTCCTGGCGGATCTGGATCTTCGGCGCGGGGACCTTCACCCTGTCCCCCTACTCGGGGACCTGGGGAGCGGCGGTCCTCTACTCGGCCCGCCGGGTCTTCCAGGGGTTCCTCATCGCGGCCGCGATCGGGATCCCGCTGGGGATCATGATCGGGTGGAACCGCCTGGTCGAGAACCTGGTGGACCCCTCGATCCAGCTCCTCCGCCCGATCCCGATCACGGCCTGGCTCCCATTCTCGATCGCGGTCTTCGGGATCTACGACGCCTCGGCCCTCTTCCTCATCGGCCTGGGGGCCTTCTACCCCATCGTGGTCAACACCACCCACGGGGTCCGCGACACGAGCCGGCTCCTCATCCGGGCCGCGCGCATGCTGGGGGCCGGGGAGCGGGTCATCCTCTTCAAGGTCGTCCTCCCCTCGGCGCTCCCGTCCATCTTCACCGGGCTCCGGCTCGGGATCGGGATCGCCTGGACCGCGGTCATCGTGGCCGAGATGATCGCGGTCAAGTCCGGGCTCGGCTACGTCCTCTGGGACGCCTACTACGTGGGCCGGATGGACATCTGCGTGGCCACCATGTTCTCGGTGGGCCTCATGGGCTTCGCCTCGGACCGGGTCATCTACGGCCTCTCCCGCCTCGCCCTCCGCTGGCGAGCCCTCGAGGCCCACGCGTAGGGGCGCGCCGCCGCGGCATGGGGGAGCCCAAGGTCGTCCTGGCCGACGTCTGGAAGGAGTTCGTCAAGGGCCGGCAGACCGTCGAGGCCGTCCAGGAGGTCAGCCTCACCATCCACGAGAACGAGTTCGTCTGCCTCCTGGGGCCCTCGGGGTGCGGGAAGTCCACCCTCCTCAACATCGTGGCCGGCTTCGACCGGCCCACGCGGGGCCGGGTCCTCTTCGCCGGCCGGGAGGTGGCGCGGCCGGGGCCCGACCGGGCGGTGGTCTTCCAGGAGCCGGCCCTGTTCCCGTGGTTCACGGTCCTCGACAACATCACCTTCGGCCCCAAGACCCGGGGCGAGCGCGCGGCCGGCTACCTCCCGCGGGCCCAGGGCTACATCGACCTGGTCGGCCTCCGGGGGTTCGAGGCCCACTTCCCCGCGGGGCTCTCGGGGGGGGATGAAGCAGCGGGTCGGGATCGCCCGGGTCCTGATCATGGAGCCCGAGGCCCTCCTCATGGACGAGCCCTTCGGCAACCTCGACGCCCAGACCCGCACCCTCATGCAGGAACTGCTCCTCCGGGTCTGGGAGCAGCACCAGCAGACCGTGCTGTTCATCACCCACGACATCGAGGAGGCCCTCCTCCTCGCCGACACCGTCTACGTCATGACCGCCCGCCCGGGGCGGATCAAGCGCCGGCTCGCCGTCGAGCTGCCGCGCCCCCGCGCGATCGACGTGACCACCTCGCCGATCTTCAACGAGCTGAAGCGGGAGCTCCTCGCCCTGATCCGGGAGGAGTCGCTCAAGGCGGCGGCGGGCGGCTGAGGCCCGGCGCGCTCAAAGGAGACGAGCGTGAAGCAGCGACGGATGGGGCGGACCGGCCTGAAGGTCTCGGAGATCTGCCTCGGGACCATGACCTTCGGGAACCAGGCCGACGAGGCGACCGCCTTCCGGATCATGGACACGGCCGCCGAGGCGGGCGTCACCTTCCTCGACACCGCCGACAGCTACCCCCTCGGCGGGACCGCCGAGATGCGGGGGCGGACCGAGGAGATCGTGGGGCGCTGGCTCAAGGGGCGGCGGGATCAGTTCGTCCTCGCCACCAAGTGCCGCCAGCCGATGGGGCCGGGCCCGAACGACGCCGGGCTCTCCCGCCGCCACATCCTGGCCGCCTGCGAGGCGAGCCTCCGGCGCCTCGGCGCCGACTACATCGACCTCTACCAGGCCCACATGCCCGACCCCGAGACCCCCATCGACGAGACCCTCCGGGCCTTCGACGACCTCGTGCGGGCGGGCAAGGTCCGCTACATCGGCTGCTCCAACTACCGGGCCTGGGAGCTGGCCAGGGCGCTCTGGGTGAGCGACCGGCTGGGGCTGGCGCGCTTCGACTGCGCCCAGCCCCGCTACAACCTCCTCTTCCGGATGATCGAGGCCGACCTCCTCCCCCTCTGCCGCGACCAGGGCGTGGGGATCATCGTCTATAACCCCCTGGCCGGCGGGATGCTGACCGGCCGCTACAAGAAGGGCCAGGCCCCGGAGCCGGGGACCCGCTTCACGCTCGAGGGGGTGGTCCGGGCGGGGGAGACCTACCGGCGGCGCTACTGGGCCGACCCCTACTTCGATGCGGTGGAGACGCTCCGCGCCTTCTTCGAGCCCCGCGGGAAGCCCTTGGTCCACGTGGCGCTGGCGTGGGTCCTCGCCCAGCCGGGGATCACCTCGGCGATCGTCGGGGCCAGTCGCCCCGAGCAGCTCGGGGAGAGCCTCGGGGCCGTCGAGGTCGGCCTGGACGAGGAGGAGCTGGCCGCCTGCGACGAGGTCTGGTACCGGCTGCCGCGGGAGCGCGATCCGCTGGTGACCGGCCGCTGAGGGCGCGGTCTCGCGCCCCATTTTGTTGACGTCCGCCCCGCGGGCCCCGTATCATAGCGGAAGTGATCCGTCTCCTGAAGCTCTGGCTCGCGTTCGCCGTCCTCCTCGCCGTCGTCCTGGGGGGCCTCGTCTGGCGGCAGCGTCTCCCCGAGCCCACCGTCGGGCTGGAGCCGCCGCGGGCGCTCCTCGGCCAGAAGACGACCCTCACCCTCGTCATCACGGCGCCGTCCGGGGGGCTCCGCTCGGTGGAGGCGCGCCTGGTCCAGGGTGATCAGGAACGGACGATCCTCGCCGAGCGGTTTGAAGACGCGCCCGCCGAGACCCGACGTCCCGTCACCCTGGAGGCGCGGGAGCTCGGCCTCCGGGAGGGGAAGGCCGAGCTCCGAGTCTGGGCCGAGGATGCCGCCTGGCGCCCCGTCCCCTCCCGGGAGCCTCGGTTGGCCCAGACCTTCACGGTGGACCTCACCCCGCCCACCGTGGAGCTTCGGGCCGCCACCGACTACGTCCGCCACGGGGGGACCGGGATCGCGATCTACCGGGTGAAGGGGGCGGTCCGCTCCGGCCCCAGCCTGGTCGCCGGCCTCCTCCGGTGCGGCCGCTGTGGGCGGCGGCTCCAGGTCGCCTACTCCGGCCGCGTGGCACGGTATACCTGCCGGAACCAGTCCGCCGCCGGCTGTGGCCTGGCGTTTGGCGGCCTCCGGGTCGAAGCGGCCCTCGAGCGCGAAGTGCTCCGCGTGCTGACGCCCGGCGCCATCGAGGCGGCTCTCGCCAGCACCGCGGACGTGGCCGACGAGACCCAGGCCACC
>JACPHL010000118.1 GCA_016188625.1 Candidatus Rokuibacteriota bacterium
ATCGAGGAGGGGCTGGAGCGCCTGGCCCGCCGCATCCGCCAAGCGCGGCGCCTGCTCGAACGCAACCCGCGGGCGGCTGGCCGCTATGTGATCGCGCTGGTGCCCGCCCCGGACCTCCCTGCCGGCGTGCGCCTGGAGTGGACAGCCCGCCCGGAGTGGGACGACTGGGCGCGCTGGAGCGAGGGGTGCTATGACTTGCGCTCCAACATCCTGGACTGGAGTGCCGAGGATCTCTGGCGCACCTACGTGCAGCTCACCGAGGCAGAAGCCGCCTTTCGGATCCAGAAGAGCGACCTCTCGCTCCGGCCCATCTGGCATCAGCGCGCCGACCGGGTGCAGGCCCACATCCTCGTGTGCTTTCTGGCCTACGTGCTCTGGAAGACCCTGGAGCAGTGGCAGCGGCGGGCCGGCCTGGGCCAGAGCCCGCGGACGATCCTCGAGGAACTTCGGCACATCCAGAGCACCGACGTCGTCCTCCCCACCACCGACGGCCGGGAGTTACGCCTGCGCTGCGTGGTCCGCCCCGACCCCGCGCAGGCGGCTCTGCTGGACCGCCTGGGCTTGGACCTCCCGCAGCGCCTCCGGATCCCGCCGCCCCTCACCAAGGCTGCCGAGGTGTAGTGCCGACTTTTTTCGTAACTGCTTGAAATGATTCACCTCGACCTCTCCAACTGCGGAAGTTGGGCTAGCCCCCTCCCCCGTTGGAGTGGTCCGCTCACACTCGACCCTCGGCTGGCGGATGGAGGGTCCACTTCGAGCGCCGGCTTTGCCGGCGCGACCTCCGGGGGGAGGTTCGGAAGGGGGGCAGAGCCCCCCTCCGAATCTTCAGAGGATCTTGCGGTTGAGGTGTTCGGGCGGGACCTCGAGGCCGAGTCCCCGGATCTTCTCGTCGATCTCCTGCTCGTACATCTGGCGCAGCTCGCGGTTGTTCCAGCGCCGGAGACCGTACCCGACCGCGAGGTCGCTGAACCGCGAGTCGGACTTCCCGAAGGTGTCCAGGGCCCGGGGGTACCACTTGTTGACGGCCGCCTGGAGCTCTTCCTTGCCCGCCCCGGCGAGTCGCGCGTACTCCGGGTTCTGGACGAGATCGCCGGCCCGACGAGCCCCGAACGCCGCGTGGAACTTCTCCTCGTGCACCATGGACGTCATCTCCCGCGCCAGGGGGGCGTAGCTGCAGTTCTCCATCGCGTGGAGGTGGTACCAGGCGACGAGGTCCATGGTGAAGCAGAAGGTCACGGTATCGACCCAGCTCTCGAAGGGGTAGTTGAAGGCGTCGAGCGGATGCTCGCCCATCCGACGGCGGAGGAGGTCGTCCACCAGCGCCACCCCGTCGGGGCCGAAGGAGCGGAGCAGCCGGCAGTCGATGAAGCCCTGGTGCGCCTCGTCGGCGGCGATCTGCGCCTGGATGTACCGGTCCTCCGCGGTCGGCCCCCGGTTGATCCAGGGGTGGTGCTGCTCCACGGAGGCGAATTCCGTGGAGGCCAGCGCGTAGATGAGCTTCATCAGGATCTGCCGGTACTCCTCCGGCATCTGCTCGACCGTCTCGACCTTCCGCATCCCGAGCAGGACGCCCCACTCGACCAAGCGGGTCACCGACATCGGCGTGCACCTCCTTGCCGGGGACGTTCGGGCGTCAGCGTCCACGACTCTACCATCGCCCCCCGGAGCGTGTCAAAGCCTTTGCCGGCGCGCCCTTGACGCCGCTCGGGAAAGCGGCTAAGGTAGCCGTGTGACGAAGCCCGCCAAGCTCGCCTGGCCCATCGAGCCGCTGGAGTATCAGACCCTCCCCGACGCCTTCAACATCGTGAGCCTCCTCGTGGACCGTCACCTGGAGGCCGGGGCCGGGGAGCGCGAGGCCCTCCTCCACCCGGGCGGGAGCGTGACCTACCAGGACCTCTGGGAGGCGGTCAACCGCGCGGCCCACCTCGTCCGGACCCTGGGCGTCGAGCCGGAGCAGCGCGTCCTGCTCCTCCTCCCCGACTCGCCCGAGTTCGTCTACCTCTTTCTCGGCGCCATGAAGGCCGGGGCGGTCCCGGTCCCGGTGAACACCCTCGCCGCCGCCGACGAGCACGAGTACTGCCTCCGCGACAGCCGGGCCAAGCTCCTGGTGACCCACGCCAGCCTCTACGAGAAGGTCGAGGGGGTCTGGCAGGGGATCCCCGGGCTCCGCGCGAGCGTCGTCGTGGGCGGCGCGCCCGCCGGGTGCCTGGCCTTCGAGACCCTGCACGCGGCCCAGCCGGCCTTCTTCGATCCGGCGGCGACCCACAAGGACGACATGGCCTACTGGCTCTACTCCTCGGGGACCACGGGGCAGCCCAAGGCGGTCGTCCACCTCCACCACGACATGGTCTTCTGCATCGACAGCTACGCCCGGCACGTCCTCGCCATGACCGCGGAGGATCGGACTTTCGCCGTCCCGCGCCTCTTCTTCTCTTACGGGCTCGGATGCTCCCTCTATCTCCCGCTCTGGTGCGGGGGCTCGGCGGTCCTCCTCCCCGAGCGGCCGTCCCCCGCCGGCGTCTTCGAGGCGATCGAGCGCTACCGCCCGACCCTCTTCTTCTCGGTCCCGACCTCGTACGCGGCCCTCCTCCGCGAGGCCGAGGGGCGCGACCCGGATCTCTCGAGCCTGCGCCTGGCGATCTCGGCCGGCGAGCCGCTCCCGGCGCCGCTCTACCTGCGCTGGATGGACCGATTCGGCGTCGAGCTGCTGGACGGCCTCGGCGCCACCGAGGTCGGCTTCATCTACATCTCGAACCGGCCGGGGGCGGTCCGGCCGGGCTCCTCGGGGCAGCTCCTGCCGGGGTACGAGGCGCGGATCCTGGACGGCGAGGGGCGCGAGGTCGGGCCCGACGAGGTCGGGGACCTCTGGATGAAGGGGGAGTCGGTGGCCGCCGGCTACTGGAACCAGCATCCGAAGACCAGGGCGACCTTCGTGGGGGAGTGGTACTGGACCGGGGACCGGTACACCCGCGACGCCGACGGGTGCTACTTCTATCAGGGGCGCGCCGACGACCTCCTGAGGGTGGGCGGGCAGTGGGTCTCCCCCCTCGAGGTCGAGTCGGCGCTCCTCGAGCACCGCGCGGTCGCTGAGTGCGCGGTGGTGGGCGGGATGGACGCCGACGGCTTGGAAAAGCCTCACGCCTACGTCGTCCCGCGACCCGGCGAGGTCACCGACGGCCTCGAGGAGACCCTCCGAGCCCACGTCCAGGCCCGGCTCGCCCCCTTCAAGGTCCCGCGCTGGGTGAGCGTGGTGGCGGAGCTTCCGAAGACCGCCACGGGGAAGATCCAGCGCTTCAAGCTCCGCGGGATCGACGCGCCGAGGTAAGGATTCGGAATTGGATTTCCAGGCCATCCGGTTCGAGCTGGCCGACGGCGTCGCCACCGTCACCATGAACCGACCCGAGCGGCTGAACGCGATCGACGAGACGATGCGCCACGAGCTGCGGGCCCTCGCGGACGTCTGCTACGCCGACGACGCCGTCCGGGTCGTGGTCTTCACCGGGGCGGGGAAGGCCTTCTCGGTCGGGGCCGACCTCGAGATCTTCGAGCGCGACTGGGACACCCCGGCCTTCCGGGCCCAGAGCCGGCTCCTCACCAACTTCTTCGGCGACCTCGAGGCCCTGGAGAAGCCGGTCCTGGCCGCCATCAACGGGACCTGCGTCGGCGGCGGGCTCGAGCTGGCCCTGGCCTGCGACCTCCGGATCGCCGCGGCCTCGGCGCGCCTCGGGTTCCCCGAGGCCAACATCGGCCTGATCCCCGGGGTCGGCGGCTGCTCGCGGCTGGTCAAGCTGGTCGGCTACGGGCGCGCCAAGGAGCTGGTCCTCACGGGCGAGCTGATCTCCGCGGAGGAGGCGCGGGCCATCGGCCTGGTGAACCGCGTGGTCCCCGACGCCGAGCTGGGCGCCGCGGCGCGTCAGCTCGCCGCGCGGCTGCTCGCGCGGGCGCCCCAGGCCCTCGGCCTGGCCAAGCGGGTGATCCGGGAGTGCGTGAGCGCCGACCTCGCCGCGGGGCGGACCCTGGAGGGCCTCGCCCAGTCGATCCTCCTCAAGACCCGGGACCACCAGGAGGGCGTCCAGGCCTTCCGCGCCAAGCGGCCCCCCCG
This sequence comes from Candidatus Rokuibacteriota bacterium, assembly GCA_016188625.1. GTDB lineage: Bacteria > Methylomirabilota > Methylomirabilia > Rokubacteriales > JACPHL01 > JACPHL01. The sequence continues at coordinate 4,103 of JACPHL010000118.1, forward strand.
CTTCGAGGGGCGCTAGGAGGGAGCTGTCAACGCCATGTTCACGGACAAGATCGAGGCCAGGGACTTCTCCAAGATGCCCAAGGAGTACCAGGACCTCCTGGTCAGGGTCCTGACCATCCAGGCCGACTGCGAGATCGGCGGCCCCCACATCTACCTGGACCGGTGGGTCCTCACCGCGCCCACCATCGACGACCAGCTCGTGATGGCCAAGACCGCCAGCGAGGAGGTGGACCACTGCCGGAAGATGCTCGTCCTCCTCCGGGAGGTCGGGGTGGACGGCTCGCACGTCCTCTGGCGGACCAAGGCGGAGCGGGCGGTGGACGCCTTCCGGATGGAGATGCCCACCTGGGCCGACGTGGCCGTCTTCGGCTTCCTCATCGACCGGGTGGGGCGCTACCAGCTCGAGGAGTTCACCGACTGCTCCTACCTCCCGCTCCAGAAGGTCCTCCCCCAGATCCTCCACGAGGAGCGCGGCCACATCAGCTACGGGACGACCAAGCTCCGCGAGCTCCTCCGGGCGCCGGAGGGGCGGGCCCAGGCGCAGGCGGCGGTGAACCGCTGGTACCCGCGGGCGCTCGACATGTTCGGGCTGTCGGAGTCCCGGCGGAGCGAGCGGTACGTGGAGTGGGGGATCAAGCGCCGGGGCAATACCCAGGCCCGCCAGGAGTACATGGACGAGGTCACCCCCCTCCTCACCGAGCTGGGCCTTCAGATCCCCGACCCCCTGGAGGACCGGAAGTACCTCTGAGGATCGCGGCGACCGGTATGTCCCGCGGCAACACCTGTATCTCTGTATAATGGTCTCGATGGTGCGCTGATGGGGCTCATCTATCGGGTGACCCACCTCCGGGGCGACCGCGGCGCGAGGGAGGTCAAGGCCCTCTTCGACACCGGCGCCTCCCAGTGCTTCGTCCGGCGGGACATCGCCCAGGTCGTGGCGACGCCCGGGCGGGCGCCGTTCTCGCTGGCCTTCGAGACTGCCACCGGCCGCGTGGAAACCGATCAGGTCATCTTCGCGGCCGTGGCGATCGACAGCCACGAGCTGTTCTGGACGTTCATGGTGATCCCGGAACTGACCGAGGAGCTGATCCTCGGGGCCGACTTCTTCCAGCGCTGGAAGATCCGGCTGGATCCCGAGCAGGAGAGCGTCTCGATGGACCCGGGCGCCCTCCGGCTCAAGCTCGTCTAGCATCATGCGGGTGATCCTGAGGAACCAGGGGAAGGAGGTCGAGCTGGCGGGCCGCCGCCGCGTCAAGGACCTCCTGCGTGAGCTGGGGCTCTTCCCCGAGGCCGTCCTGGTCATCCGGGGGAAGGAGCTCCTGACCTCCGATCAGGTCGTCGGCGAGGAGGAGACCATCGAGGTCCGGCCGGTCGTCTCCGGAGGGGCGCGATGAAGTGCATCAAGTGCCGGGGCCCCGCCGTCCTCGAGCTGCGGCGCCACAACGCGGCCTTCTGCGCGGAGGACTTCCTGGCCTTCTTCCGGAAGCAGACCGTGGAGACCATCCGGAAGTGGAAGATGTTCACGCGCGAGGAGCCGGTCCTCGTCGCCGTCTCCGGTGGGAAGGACTCCCTCGCCCTCTGGGACGTCCTCCTCCTCGAGGGGTACGACGCCACCGGGCTCTACCTCGACCTGGGGATCTACGACTACTCCAAGGCCTCTCGCGCCAGGTGCGAGGCCTTCGCCGCCGAGCGCGGGGCCAAGCTCCACGTGGTCGCCGTCGCCGACGAGATGGGGGCGTCGATCCCCGAGGTCAAGGAGCTGACGCGCCGGCCGACCTGCTCGGCGTGCGGCCTCTCCAAGCGCTACCTCACCAACCGCGTCGCCCTCGAGCAGGGATTCCCCGTGGTCGCGACCGGCCACAATCTCGACGACGAGGCGGCCACCCTCCTCGGCTCGGTCCTCCACTGGGCGCCCGAGGCCCTGGCCCGCCAGTCCCCGGTCCTCCCGGCCTCCCACCCCGGCTTCGTCCGGCGGGTGAAGCCGTTCTTCCGGATCAGCGAGCGGGAGACCGCAGCCTACGCCTTCCTCCGGGGGATCGACTACATCGTCGAGGAGTGCCCCTTCTCGCGGGGGGCCACGAGCCTCGTCTACAAGGAGGTCCTGAACCGTCTGGAGGAGCACTCCCCGGGCGCCAAGGCGGCCTTCTTCACGACCTTCCTCCAGCGCGCCCGCCCGGCCTTCGAGCGGCTCGAGGAGGTGGAGCTCCGCGACTGCGCCCGCTGTGGCCAGCCCACCACGGCCGAGGTCTGCGCCTTCTGCCGGCTCGCCGAGCGGGTGAAGCGGGCCGGGGGAGACCGGACCGGGACCCCCGTCCGATCCGAGGCTGAGACCGATCCCTCGGAGCTCCGCGGCCTCGGGGCGGCCGAGCGCGCGCTCCCGTAGTCGTCCCCCAGGCCATGCCCACCCCGCCGTCCGCGGGCGACCAGCTCGTCTTCCTCGGCTCGGGCGGGGGGCGGATGACCACGGCCACCCAGCTCCGCGCCACCGGCGGCCTCTGGGTCAGCCTGGACGGGACCACCCTCCACATCGACCCCGGCCCGGGCGCCCTCGTCCACTGCCGCGCCAAGGACCTCGCCCTCGACCCGACGCGCCTCGACGCCATCGTCCTCACCCACAAGCACCTCGACCACGCCGGGGACGTCAACGCGATGATCGAGGCGATGACCGAGGGCGGGACCAAGCACCGGGGCCTCGTCCTGGCCCCCAGCGACGCCTACGAGGAGGACCCCGTGATCCTCCAATACGTGCGCGGCTACCCCGCCGCCACGGGGATCCTCGAGCCGGGCGGCCGCTACCCTCTCGGCGCCGTCACCCTGGAGACCCCGCTGCGCCTCCGCCACCCGGTGGAGACCTACGGCCTGCGCCTGGTCGGCTCCCGGCTGACCGTGAGCCTGATCGCCTGCACCGGCTACTTCCCGGAGCTTGAGGAAGCGTTCCGGGGCGACGTCCTGGTCCTCAACGTCGTCTTCCACCACCGCCGCGACGAGATCCACCTCTGCCTGGAGGACGCCGAGCGGCTGATCGCGGCGATCCGGCCGCGCCTGGCGGTCCTCACCCACTTCGGGATGACCATGATCCGGGCCCGGCCCTGGGAGCTCGCCGATCGGGTGAGCCAGGCGACGGGGATCAAAACCCTCGCCGCCCGCGACCACCAGCGCCTGGACCTGGCGAAGGCCCTCGCCCCGGGCTGACCGAAGCCCCGACGCGAGCGGAGCGCGGCTGGCCACACCCGCCGCGGAACTTCTCGCCCGGCTCGTTGGAGAAGCCGCAGGCTGGGCAGGCGAGCGCCAGAGCAGCCATTTCGGAAGATCCCCCAGGTCACCGCCACCACTACCTCGCGCCCCATGACCTGCCGCTTCAGGTGGGCGTCGGCGTTGTCCTCCCCGGTGTCGTTGTGCCGGTACTGGTTGATCGGCTCGTGGGGCGCGAGCTGCTCCAGCCACCGGGTGAAGTCCTGGTGGAGCCCGCGCTCGTCGTCGTTGATGAAGACCGAGGCGGTGATGTGCATGGCGTTGACCAGGACCAGCCCTTCCCGGACGCCGCTCTCCCGGAGGGACTCTTCGACCTGCGGGGTGATGTTGAGGAACGCCACGCGGGTAGGGGTGTTGAACCAGAGCTCCTTGCGGTAGCTTTTCATCTCCGTCCTCTCGGCCAAGGGTTTCTCTTCGCCGTGAAGGGTAGCACAAACACGGGTCAATCGGCCCTGAGAGCGCGAGATCCCTCGGTCGAAGTGAGGGTAACTCAGGTTGACAACCCGAGGGAGCGCAGTATAGTGGAGGAGGCGTGCCTGGGGGGTATCGATGGCTGAGGCGGTGATCGTCGAGGCGGTCAGGACGGCCGTGGGCAGGCGCGGCGGTGCGCTGGCCGGGGTGCGGCCGGACGAGCTGGCGGCCCTCGTCCTCAAGGAGGTCATCCGCCGGGCCGGGATTGATCCCGCCGAGGTGGCGGACGTCATCCTCGGGTGCGTGGACCAGATCGGGGAGCAGGGGTTCAACATCGCCCGGAACGTCGCCCTGCTGGCCGGGCTCCCCCTCGATGTCTGCGGCGTGACCCTCGACCGGATGTGCGGCTCGGGGCAGCAGGCGGCCAACTTTGCCGCGGCCGTGGTGATGGCCGGGCAGCACGACTGCGTCGTCGCCGGCGGGGTCGAGCACATGACGCGCGTCCCCATGGGGTCGAACGCCGAGGGCCCCGGCGAGGGGCCGATCCACCAGAAGCTCGCCGAGCTGTACACCATCGTCCCCCAGGGGATCTCCGCGGAGCTGATCGCCGAGAAGTGGGGGCTCAGCCGTGAGGAGCTGGACCGCTTCGGCTATGAGAGTCACCTGAAGGCCGCGCGGGCGATCCGCGAGGGGCGCTTCCGGCGGGAGATCGTGCCGGTGGAGGTCACGCGCCCCGACGGGACCAAGGCCCTCTTCGACACCGACGAGGGGGTCAGGATGGAGCCGTCCCTCGAGAAGATGGCGGCGCTCCCGCCCGCCTTCAAGGCCGACGGGGTGGTGACGGCGGGGAACTCGAGCCAGATCTCCGACGGCGCCGCGGCGCTCCTGATCATGTCACTGGGGAAGGCCGAGGCCCTGGGGCTCAGGCCGCGGGCGCGTTTCGTCGCGACGGCGTTGGCCGGGGTCGATCCCACCATCATGCTG
>JACPHL010000125.1 GCA_016188625.1 Candidatus Rokuibacteriota bacterium
ATCGCCGAAAAGCTTCTGCCGGCGACGGCCCTGCGCCTCATGCGGCAGGCCGGCTCGACCCGGGCGCTGAGACGACGGCGCAGGAATCTCGCGGTGATGTTTGTCGACATCCAGGGGTGCACGCGGCTCTGCGAGCGTCTGCCACCCCGGCAAATGGAGCGCGTGCACGCGGTCTATTTCGCCCGGTACATGGACGCCGTGCGCGAGGCAGGAGGCTCCGTGACCGAGGTGCTGGGGGACGGCCTGGTCGCGCTCTTCGAAGGGCCCTCCCTTCGGAAAGACAGCCTCGCGGCCCTCAGGGCAGCCGTTCAGATCCAGGCCACCACCCGCGCGCTGAATCGCCGAACCAGGGGCCGCCACGAGCCGATCAGGGTGAACGTCGGCCTCAATGCCGGCGCCGAGGTGATCGGCATCACGGCCCTGCGCAGCCGATCCGGCGAGCGATGGTTCTACCGGGCCATCGGCCCGGTGACCAATGTCGCGGCGCGGCTCTCGGAGCTGGCCGAGCGGGGGCAGATCCTGGTGAGCGGCGAGGTGGCGCGGTGGGCGGCTGGGGCGTACGAGCTTCGGGCCCTCGGCCCTCGAAGGTTGAAAAACGTCACTGGGGCGGTTCGCGTCTTCGAGGTTCGGCCGCCCGAAGACACGCTCCGGGTGGATGGCATGACGTGTGACGGGTGCGCGCGGCACGTGACCGGCGCGCTCAACGGGGTCCAAGGCGTCGAGGAGGCGCAGGTCCCGAACTGGCGGGCCGGGAAGGCTACGCTCCTAGCCGGCGGTTCGGTGACTGACGAGGCCTTGGCCCGGGCGGTGGAGGCGGCCGGCTACCGCGCCAGGGTCGAGGCGCGGCGACCGGTCCGGGAGGCGCAGCAGTTTCCCTCGGGCGGAGAGGAGTACGACCTCCTGATCATCGGCGGCGGCTCGGCGGCCTTCGCGGGGGCGATCAAGGCGGCCGAGCTGGGGGCCAAGGTGGCCATCCTCGAGCAGGGGACGATCGGCGGGACCTGCGTGAATATCGGCTGCGTCCCCTCGAAGACCCTGATCAAGGCCGCCGAGCTCTGCTACCGCTCCGCGTACCCGAAGTTCGAGGGGCTGACGGCCTGCCCGCCCCCCTCGGACTGGGAGCGGGTGATCCAGCAGAAGGACGAGCTGGTGGCGGCGCTCCGACAGGGGAAGTATGTGGACGTCGTCCGGCAGTACCCCTCCATCACCGTCCTCCGCGGCCAGGCCACCCTGACCGGCCCCCGCGCGGTCACGGTCGACGGCCGGGCCTACGCCCCCGGCAAGATCCTCCTCGCCACCGGCTCGCTCCCCTGGGCGCCGCCGATCCCGGGGCTGGCCGAGGCCGGGTTCCTCGACTCAACCGAGGCCTTGAGCCTCCCCGAGCTTCCGAGGTCCCTCCTCGTCCTCGGGGCCGGGGCGATCGGGCTCGAGCTGGGCCAGCTCTTCGCCCGCTTCGGCGTGCGGGTCATGGTCCTCGAGGGCGGGCCCCACGTGGCCGGGGCCGAGGAGCCGGAGATCGGGAAGGCGCTGACCGAGTACCTGGCGGGGGAGAAGGTCCGGGTCTGCACCAACGTGAAGATCGCCCGGGTGGAGCGGGCGGGCGGAGAGTACCGGGTGCACGCGGAGATCGACGGGAAGCCCGAGGTCTGCGCGGCCGAGCGGCTCCTGGTCGCGACCGGCCGGCGGCCCAATACCGCCGGCCTGGGACTGGCCGAGGCCGGTGTCGAGACCGGGCCCCGGGGCGAGGTCGTCGTCGATGAGCACCTTCGGACCGCGAACCCGGACATCTACGCGGCAGGGGACTGCCTCGGTGATCCGATGTACGTCTACGTCGCGGCCTACGCCGGCGGTCTGGCCGCGGAGAACGCCCTCACCGGAGCCGGCCGGCTCTACGACCTCTCGACGCTCCCCCACGTGATCTTCACCGACCCCCAGGTCGCCAGCGTGGGGCTCACCGAGGCTCAGGCGCGGGCCCAAGGGAAGCGGGTGAAGACCGCCGTGCTTTCCCTGAAGGATGTTCCCCGGGCCCTGGCCGCCCGCGACACCCGCGGCCTCTTCAAGCTCGTCGCCGAGGAGGAGAGCGGCAAGCTCCTCGGGGCCCACATCCTGGCGGACGAGGCCGGGGAGGTGATCCAGGCCGCCACACTGGCGGTGAAGTTCGGGCTCCGGGTCCAGGACCTCGTGGAGACCTTCCACCCCTACCTGACCATGGTCGAGGGGCTGAAGCTCGCGGCGCTGACATTCTCCCGGGATGTCGCCAAGCTCTCCTGCTGCGCTGGCTGAACGATGAGACCGTTCTCGCAGGCCAGGTCCATGAGCGGGACTCGGCAGGCGGAGCTCATCCGGCGGTGGATGACAACGCACCGCGGAGAGAGGGTGAGGACTAGAGATGGCTGAAGGGTACCCACAACCGACTCCTACTGGTTCGCACACGCCCGAGGCGAGCCTCCGGGAGCGGCAGAACATCGAGGCCATCCTGGATGCTGTCGCCGACGGGATCTTCACGATCGACGAGCGGCTCCGGATCGTGCAGTTCAACCGGGCGGCCGCGGAGATCACCGGCTTCTCGCCCGACGAAGCCTTCGGCATGTCGTGCCTGGACATCTTCCGGCAGATCCTGTTTGGGCAGGAGTGCCTGGTTTGCAAGGCGGTGGAAAAGGAGGAGTACGTCCGGCTGGTCGAGCGGGAGATCACGAGGAGAGACAATCAGCGGCGGCTGGTCCTTGTCACGACTACCCCCTTGCTGGAGGCTGAGGGGCGACGGGCAGGCGTGGATCCCGCTGAATCCCGACAGGGCCGCCCCGCGTCATACGAGGTGAGATTCACGAAAGGCTCGTGGATCTGAGAACCATAACACAGGGAGGTAGTTTCATGAAGCGGTTTGTCTTTGCTCTGCTGGTGGGCACGGCCGTGGTGGCCTCGGCGGCCCATGCTCTCGCCGAGTCGC
>JACPHL010000031.1 GCA_016188625.1 Candidatus Rokuibacteriota bacterium
CCGGGCGAGGTGAGAGATGGTGGACAATCCGCTCTGGCTGGCCATCGGCTTCCTCGGACAGGCCTGCTTCTCCCTGCGCTTCCTGGTCCAGTGGATCGCCTCCGAGCGGCGGCGGGAGAGCGTGGTCCCGATCTACTTCTGGTACTTCAGCGTGGGCGGCGGGGTCATGCTGCTCGCCTACGCCATCCACCGGCTCGATCCCGTCTTCATCGTGGGACAGGCGGCCGGCCTCCTCGTCTACGGGCGGAACCTCTACCTGATCTGGCACCGCCGGACGCTCCCGCCCGCCGACTAGCCACCCATCGCGGCTCGGACCTTTCGCAGGAGATCCGACACCCCTCTCGCCGTGGCCCGCGCCTCCAGCTCTGGAAGGGCGCCGGCGCGCTCCAGCAGCTCGGCGACGTCGGCCAGGTCGCCCGGCCCGCCCGCCAGCAGCTTGAGCACGATGAGATCCTCGACGTCGGCGACCGAGGTTTCCGGGCCCTCGGGGATCCGGACGCGGATCGACCGGCCGAGCATCTCCCGCTCCCAGACCTGGGTGGCGCAGACGACGTCGATTTCGGGACCGGAGGCGCTCCGAAGGCGGAGGAGCAGCGGCACCGGGTCGTCCGGCCCTCCCCGGCGCCACTCGACGTCGAAGCCGGCGGCGCGGAGGGCGCTGTCGAGCTCGGGCGAAGGGCTCAGGTCGGCGAGGAGGTCGATGTCCTCGGTCGCGCGCGGCGCGCCCCAGACGGCCACCGCGAGGCCGCCGATCAGGGCGTGAGGGATCCCTCGCTCCTCAAAGATCGCGGTGAGGCGAGCCAGGGCCTCCCCGAACGGCCCTCCCGCCGTCATGGGCGACGGGAGGGTCGAGCCGCTTCGCGGAGCCTGAAGGCGTAGGAGGACAGGGCGAGGGCGCGCGCCAGGCGCTCTCCCGGGTCCATGGCCTGACAGGCCCTGCGGCGCTCGGCCTCCACGACGTCTACCGTCGCAGACGGACGCCGCCGCGAGCCGAGGACCCACAGCGCGGGGGTTCGGGGACGGGGCTTCACGGCCCCATGCTCCCACACGGCGGGGACGCGAATCAAGCCCCCGGGAGAAATGAGGCAGGCGCCGATCTCCTCATGGAAGGCCGTGACGGGCCCCCTCGGACCCTGTAGAATAAGGGGTCATGCGGGACCGGACCGGCCCCGCGGAAAGGAGCGCGCGTGAAGAGCGAACGCTGGATGCGAGGGCTTGACCGACCGATCCTCATGATCCCCGGCCCTACCGAGGTCCCCTGGCGGGTCATCCGGGCCATGGCCCAGCCGGCGATGGTGCAGTACGAGCCGGCCTTCGACCTCGAGGTGCTCGAGGCGACCCTGCTGGACCTCCGCCGGGTCTTCCAGACCGAGCACGAGATCTTCGCGGTGCCGGGCTCGGGGCGCACCGCCCTGGAGACCTCGGCGCTCTCCGTCATCGAGCCCGGCGACCGCGTGGTCGTGGTGGTGGCCGGGAGCTTCGGGCTCCTGATGCGGGAGATCATGCGCCGGGCCGGCGCCGAGGTCACCGAGGTCGCCGTGGAGTGGGGGCGGCCGCTCGACCTAGAGGCCCTGGAGCGGACCGTCGAGGCTGTCCGCCCCAAGGCCCTGACCCTGGTCCACAACGAGACCTCCACGGGCGCGACCTACCCCGCGGAGGCGGTCGGGGCCCTGGCGGCCAGGCACGGGGCGCTCTTCCTCCTCGACACCGTCTCCTCGCTGGCCGGGCTCGACATCCCCACCGACGCCTGGGGGATCGACCTCAACATGACCGGCTCCCAGAAGTGCCTGGCGATGCCGCTCGGCCTGGCCCTGATCGCCGTGAGCCCGCGGGCCTTCGAGACCATGGCCCGGCGCGCACGGCCGGCCCTGAGCTACTCCTACGACCTCCACCGCTGGCTGACCCAGTGGGTCCCCGCCGAGCGGGGGGGCGGCGTGCCGCCGGAGGGCAAGCGCCGCCAGCCGGTCTCGATCCCGACCCACCTCGTCCAGGCCCTCCAGGAGGCGACCAAGCTGATCCTCGAAGAGGGGATGCCCCATCGCGTCCGTCGCCACCGGATCGCCTCCCGGGCCTTCCGCGCCGGCGCCGCGGCGCTCAAGCTCGACCTCTTCCCCGACCCCGCCATCGCCTCGGACACGGTGAGCTGCCTCCGGGTCCTGCCCGGCGTCGGCGCGCCGGCCCTGGTCCGTCGGATGCGCGAGGCCTACGGCGTCGCCATCACCACCGGGCTCGAGCGGCTCCGGGACACGGCGGTCCGGGTCGGGATCATGGGGATCACCGCGAGCCCCCACTACGTCCTCCCCACCCTGTCGGCCCTGGGGATGGCCCTCCGGGACCTCGGGCAGCCGGTGGACCCCGGCGAGGGGCTCGCGGCCGCCCAGGCGGTCTTCGACGCCGAGGCCCCCTGACCCGCGGGGCCCGGCGGTGCGGATCGTCGTCCCGGACGACTTCCCTCCGGCCTTCCAGGGGACCCCCGCCCACCGGCGCCTGGCCGCCCTCGGCGAGGTGATCATCTACGGCGAGCGGGGGGCGGAGGTCGAGGCCGAGCTGATCCGCCGCATCGGCGACGCCGAGGTCGTCCTCAACATCCGCGCCTACGCCCGGTTCACCGAGGCGGTCTTCGGCGCCTGCCCGCGCCTTCGCCTGATCTCGATCTGGGGGACCGGCGTGGACAACGTCGATCTCGCCGCGGCCGCCCGCCACGGGGTCACGGTCACGAACACTCCCGAGGTCAACGCCGACGCGGTCGCCGAGCACGCCCTGGCCCTCATGCTCGCCCTGGCCCGGCGGGTCCCCGCCATGGACCGGGCCGTCAAGGCCGGGGAGTGGCCCCGGGGGCTCCTCGCCCAGCTCCGCGGGAAGACCCTCGGGGTCGTGGGGCTCGGCGCGATCGGCCGGCGGGTGGCGCAGCTCGGGCGGGCGCTCGGGATGCGTCTGCTCGCCTGGACCCCCCACCCGAATCCGGCCCTGGTCGCCGAGCTGGGGGTCGAGCTGGTGGGCCTGGAGGATCTCCTCGCCGCCGCCGATGTCGTGAGCCTCCACCTCCGCCTGACCCCGGAGACCGAGGGGCTCCTCGACCGCGCGCGGCTCGGGCTGATGCGCCCCGGCGCCCTCCTGATCAACACCGCTCGGGGGGCGCTGGTGGAGCGCGAGGCCCTGCTGGAGGCCTTGCAGGAGGGGCGGCTCGGCGGAGCCGGTCTCGATGTCTTCCACGACGAGCCCCTCCCCCCGGACGACCCGCTCCTCGGATTCGACCATGCCATCCTGACCCCCCACAACGCCGGGATGACGCCGGAGGTGATCGAGGCCGGCCTCCAGCAGGCGGTCGAGAACATCGAGCGCTTCCTCCAGGGCCGGCCTACCCACGTCGTGACCGGGCCCGCCTAAATAGCGCCGCGCCGGGTCGCCCCGCCGGAGCAAATTCCGAACGAGCCGTAGCGGGCCGCGAAGCGCAGGACGCCTCCAGGAGCCCGCCCGAGTAGCGCTGTGCGGCTCGCGCGCTCTGACCCTCGGCGCGCGGATAGATGGTCCGCTTCGGGCGCGGGCTTCGCCAGCGCAACTTTGGGGGGAGGTTTCGGAAGGGGGGCGGAGCCCCCCTCCGAGTTGCTCAGCGGAGGCCGCGCAGCACCGTCATCACGCCCATCCCGGCCAGGACCGCCAGGATCCACCGGTTGAACCTGGCCGGGTCGGCCCGGTCCTGGACCCAGACCCCGGCCCGGAAAGCCCCGAGCCCGAGCCCGCCCGCCAGGAGGGAGAGCAGGAACAGGCGGCCGGTCAGGAGCTGGAACTGCCAGACCGCGGCGAGCTGGGCCAGCTTGAAGACCAGGAAGGAGAGGGCGTTCGAACGGACAAACTCCCCCTTCGGGAGGCCGAGGCTGTAGAAGTAGATGATCAGGAGCAGGCCGGGGACGTTGGTGAGTCCGCCGAGGACCCCCGCGGCGAAGCCCAGGGGCGGGGCGAGCGGCCGCTCCCAGCCGGGCGGGATCCGCGGCACGACCTCGAGCAGGCTCATCCCGACGAAGGTGAGGACGAGGAGACCGAGCGTCAGGACCGCGACGCGGGTCGGGAGGGTGACGAGGAGCTTCGTCCCCACGAAGGTCCCGGCCACGCCGAAGAGGTAGAGGACGCTGTGCCGCCGGAGGAGGGCCGGGACCTCCAGGGGCCGGCGGGCCACCTGGCGGAAGTCCAGCACGATGTTGGGGAAAACCAGGATGACGATGGCCGTCCGGACAGCCGTGAGCAGGGCCACCGCGGGGGTCGCGATGGTAGGGAACCCGAAGCCGAAGCAGCCCTTGACGAAGGCCGCCAGCATGAGGCCGAGGAAGGCGAGCAGCAGGGCAACGGGAGGCCGAGGCGAGGGCTAGCGACCCTCGACGGCGAGTCCGGCGCGGGTCTCGGCATCCGAAGGCTCGGCGAGGATGACCAGCGCGTCTACCGCGAGCGCCCCTTCCCCGACGGGAAGGACGAGCAGCGGATTGATGTCGAGCTCCGCGACCTCTCCGGCCGCATCCATGGCGAGGCGTGAGACCGCCAGCAGGACGTCGATGACCGCGCGAACGTCCGCCGGAGGCCGCCCCCGCGTTCCCTCGAGGATCCTGGCCCCCCTGAGCTCGCGAAGCATCGCCTCGGCGTCACTTCGGGTGAGCGGGGCCGCGCGGAATGCGACGTCCTCCAGGACCTCGACGAGGACCCCGCCCAGGCCCACCATGACCACGGGCCCGAACTGGGGATCCTGGTTCAGGCCCACGACGACCTCCGTACCCCCGTGAACCATCCGCTGCACGAGGATCCCCTGGACCTGCGCGTGGGGGGCGTGCCGGCGAGCATTCGCGATCAGCTCGTCGAAAGACCGGACGACCTCGTCGGGACCGGACACATTCAGGCGAAGCGCCCTCGCGTCGGTCTTATGCCGGATTTCGGGGGACTCGACCTTGAGGGCCACCGGATAGCCGATCTCCTCGGCCGCCTGGACGGCTTCGGCCGCAGTCCGGCCGAGACGCGACGGGGCCACCTTGATCCCGTATCGGGAGAGGAGCGCAAACCCTTCCCCCGCCGTGAGGACTCGCCCGCCCTTCCCGCGGCGGGCCTGGATCAAGGACCCTGCCGCCCCCCCGCCGCCGGATCCCGCGGTCTCGATCCCCGGGCGCTCTTCCCCCCGCCGGTTCCGGGCCTCCGCATACTCCACGAGCGCGCGGACCGCGTTGACGGCGCGTGTGGCGCTCGGGAGCACACAGATCCCGCTCTCCCGGAGCGCCCTCAGGCCCGGCTCCGGCGCCGCGGCCCAGGCGACCAGGAGGGGTTTCCTGGTCCTGGCATGGACATCCCTGAGGTTGGCCACGACCTGATCGGCGAAGCGCTCCATCAATCCCAGGTAGAAGATCACCGCGTCCACCCCCGGATCCTGAAGGACGATCCCGAGCGCCGATTGGAGGAGCGCGGGGTCGGCGATGAACTGGGCCGTGATGTCGACGGGGTTCTTGATGGAGCCGAACGCCGGGATGACCTTGCGGAGCGCCGCCCTGGTGTCGTCGGCGAGCTCGGGCACCGCGAGCCCGAGCTCCTCCGCACGGTCCGCCATCAGCACCCCGGCGCCGCCGGATTGGGTCACGATCCCCAGACCCCGGCCCCCGGGGAGCGGGCAGAGCGAGAAGGCCGAGACCAGATCGAGCAGCTCTTCCTCCTGGGTCGCGCGGATGATCCCCTTCTGGCGGAAGACGCCCGAGTAGACACGATCCGAGCCCGCGAGCGAGCCCGTGTGGGAGAGCGCGGCGCGGGCTCCCGCGGGAGAGCGCCCGACCTTCACGATCACGACGGGCTTGCCGAGCTCCAGGGCGCGGTCGGCCACGGCCAGGAGCCTCCGCCCGTCCTTGAGCCCTTCGATGTAGCCGGAGACCACCCGCACCCTGGGGTCCGCCACGACGTAGTCGAGGAGGTCGGCGAGCTCCAGGTCGGCCTCGTTGCCGCTGTTGACGAAGTACCCGAAGGACAGACCGCGCTGGCGGGCGAGCGCGAAGATGGCCGTGCCGAAGGCCCCGCTCTGCGTGACGAAGGCGACGGGGCCCGGGGGGGTCTCCCCTTCTCCGGCCTGGCTGAAGGTGGCCATGACGCGGTCGAAGGTGTTCATGAAGCCGAGGGTGTTCGGCCCGCAGAGCCGGAGGCCCGAGCCGCGCGCCACCTCGGCCAGCTGCCGCTCGAGTCTGGCCCCTTCCTCCCCCACCTCACCGAACCCCGAGCTGAAGACCACCGCCGATCGGACCCCCTTGGCCGCGCAGAGGCCGAGGGCCTCGGGGACGAGCGCGGCGGGAACGGCGACGATGGCCAGATCGACCGGTTCGGGGATGGCCGTGATCGTCGGATAGCAGGGAAGGCCCGCGACCCTCTCGTACTTCGGGTTCACCGGAAAGATCCTTCCGGGATACCCTTTCTCGAGCAGGAACTTCAGCGGGCGCCCGCTGATCTTGACGAAATCCTCCGATGCCCCGAGGATCGCGATGGACGCCGGACGGAAGAACGGGTCCAGGGGGTGCGGCTCGCTCATCTACCCGAGCCGCTCGACGGCCACGCTCGCCCCGGGCCCGCCGTTGCCGCAGATCGCGGCCAGGCGGTAGCGCCCGCCGAGCGCCTCGAGCTGATGGACGAGCGTGAGCAGGATGCGCGCGCCCGACATGCCGATTGGGTGGCCCAGCGCGATGGCGCCGCCCCAGGCGTTGAGCCTCCCTTGATCCAGGTCGAGGTCGCGGATGCAGGCGAGCATCTGGGCGGCGAAGGCCTCATTGACCTCGACGAAGTCGAACTGACGCGC
>JACPHL010000127.1 GCA_016188625.1 Candidatus Rokuibacteriota bacterium
CGCTCGATCCCGAGGCGCGCCGGCGGTTCGAAGCGCTGGCGCTCCCCCACCTCGCCAGCGTGTACCGGCTGGCGGTGCGTCTGGCCGGGAACGCCCAGGATGCTGAAGACCTGGCCCAGGAGACCTATCTCAAGGCGCTGCGGGCCTTTCCCGGCCTCCGCGAGCCGGAACGGATCCGCGCCTGGCTCTTCCAGATCCTGAACCGGCTGGTCCTGGATCGGCACCGGGGCGGGTCGCGCGAGTTCGCCGTGGGCGACCTCGAGGCACTGGACCGGTTCTCCCTCTACGACCAGATTTGGGACGAGGATCCCTTTCCCTATTCGGACCGCCTCCACGAGGACTTCCTGGCCCAGTTCGACGACGAGGAGGTGCGGCGGGCCTTGCTGGCCCTGCCGGAAGCCTACCGGCTCCCCCTGCTGCTGCTCTACGTGGAGGAGCTGACCTATAAGGAGCTGGCCGAGGTGCTGGGGTGCCCCGTCGGGACGATCATGTCCCGCCTCCACCGGGGCCGGAAGATCCTGGAGCGGGAGCTCTGGGAGTGCGCCAAGCGGCGCGGATTGGTGAGACCATGGGACACGAACAGCGATTGACCTGCGCGGACGCGATGCGGGAGTTCTTCGCCTACCTCGACCGGGCGCTCTCCGGCGAGTCGCTGGAGGCCCTCGAGGTCCACCTCGAGGAGTGCCTCGCCTGCTGCGACAAGCTGGCGTTCGCCCGCCAGCTCGACGCCTTCATCAAGGCCAGGCTGGGCGAGGCCCCGCTGCCGCCGCGTCTGGAAGAGCGGATCCGGCAGGCCCTGGACCACGCATAGCCCCGAGGAGGGAGAGACCATGTCGTACTTCAGCGAGACGGAGGCCCGATCGATCATCCGTGACACCTACGGCCAGGTCCACTCCGACGGGGTGGCGGTCGCCGAGGCCCTCTACTCGACCGAGGAGCTCGACCGCCTGCCTCGGGGCGCTGTGACCTTCGCCCTCGGGGTCGGCCATCCGGTCCGGCACGCGGCGCTCAAGCCGGGCGAGACGGTGCTCGACCTGGGGTGCGGGGCCGGGATCGACACCCTCCTCGCGGCCCTGGCCGTGGGGCCCGGCGGCAGGGCCATCGGGCTCGACATGACCCCGGCCATGCTGGAGCGGGCCCGGGAGCACGTCGGCCTGATCGGCCTCGGCAACGTCGAGCTCCGGGAAGGATTGCTGGAGGAGCTCCCGCTCCCGGACGCCTCGGTGGATGCGATCATCTCCAACGGCGTCCTCAACCTCTCGACCCGGAAGAGCCGCGCCCTGGCCGAGATGGTGCGGGTGCTGCGCCCGGGCGGGCGGGTCTCCCTCGCCGATCTCGTCATCACCGAGGCGCTGCCGGAGGAGGTCCTCAAATCCCCCGCGGCGCTCGCCGGGTGACTGGCCGGCACACTGGTGGAGCCAGTGTTGCTCAAGAAGTTCCACAACGTCGGGTTCGAGGCGGTCGAGGTCGTGGCCCGGAGGCCCTTCGGCCTCGGGGAGCTGGCGCGGTACCCCCTGTTCAGCAAGGAGTTCCTGGACTTCCTGCGGGGCGTCGTCCCCGAGCCGCGCCACGGGGAGCTCGTCTACTCCATCGTGGTGACGGCCCGGAAGCCGGGGGAGCCGACGACCGCCTAGGAGGGAGAAAGGAGGAGGACCATGAAGGCTCGAGGGTGGCTCGGGGTGGTCGTGCTTGCCGTGGCGACCGCGGCCGCGGTCGGGGCCGCCGAGGCCCCGAAGAGCGAGGTGTTCGACTTCAACGAGGAGGTCAAGAAGGGCGATCAGCGACCCGGCTTCACGTTCAGGCAATTCGTCAAGACCCCGAACTACACCGCGAGCGCGATCGGGGTCAAGGAAGAGATCAAGATGCACCGGCACAAGGACGGGAATCACGTGATCTACATCGTCAGCGGGCAGGGCACGGCGATCCTCGACGGCAAGCCGATCACGTTGAAGCCCGGCACGGTCGTCCATATTCCCAAGGGGTCGGCCCACAACATCAAGGCGGAGGGGGGCGAGATGGTCATCCTGGACTTCGCCCAGCCGCCCTTCGACCCGGCGCAGATGGAGTGGATCAAGTAGCCCCGGAGTCCTTGAAGGCGCCCTCCCTCGACGAGTCCTGCCGGCGTCCCCGCCAGGGGGGAGGGGCCAGCCCCTCCCCCCTGTTCTTCTTGCTCCGCGCGCCGCCATCGCCGAAACCCTGCCCGGGACCGGAGGGTGGTATAATCGGGCGACTTTTTACTATCTCGTCGTCAGACCGGCGTGGCCCGCGCGACCGCGCGGGGGGGGAGGGCAGCCGCATGGCACTCTTCAGCCGACACAAGAAGATCGACCATCTCCGGAAGCTCCCGATCTTCCAGGGGTGCGGCCGTCGGGAGCTGACCGCCGTGGCCCGGATCGCCGACCTCGTCGAGACGCCGGCCGGCAAGGTCCTGGCCCGCGCCGGCGCGACGGGACGGGAGTTCTACCTGATCCTCGAGGGGACGGCGCGGGTCGAGATCTCCCCCCGGAAGCGGGTCCGCCTCGGGCGGGGCGACTTCTTCGGCGAGATGAGCCTGCTGGACGGGGAGCCGCGCTCGGCGACGGTGATCGCCGAGACCCCCCTCCGCCTCCTCGTGATCGGCCGCCGCGCATTCTGGCCCCTGCTCCTCGAGGTGCCGCAGCTCACCCGAAGGATCATGGTGACCCTCTCGCAGCGCCTCCGCCGGGCCCAGGCCGAGCAGGCGATCCTGGGCTAAGCCGGCCGCATCCCGCTCCCTCCGGACCCAGGAGGCGAACAGGAGGCCAGCGATGAAGTTCGGCGTCTTCCTCCCGATCTCGGGCCGGGCGGCCAGCGCGGTCCTCATGGACGCGGCCCGCCGCGCCGAGGCCCTGGGCTTCGAGGCGGTCTGGGCGGCGGATCGCATCGTCACCCCCTGGGAGATCCGCACCACCTACCCCTACAGCGCCGACCAGCGGTTCATCGTCCCCCCCGACATCCCCTTCCTGGAACCCCTGACCTGCCTGGCCTACCTGGCCGGCGGCACCGAGAAGGTCCGGCTCGGGATGAGCGTCCTGGTGATGCCCTACCGGCACCCGCTCCACTGGGCCAAGATCGCCACGACGATCGATCACCTCTCCCGGGGGCGCCTCATCCTGGGGGTGGGGGTCGGCTGGATGGCGGAGGAGTTCGAGGCCCTGGGGGCCCCGTTCAAGGACCGCGGGGCGGTGGCCGACGAGCAGCTCCAGATCGTCGAGCGCCTCTGGACGGACGAGAGGCCCAGGTTCGAGGGGCGCTACTACCGCTTCCAGGAGGTGGGCTTCGCCCCGAAGCCCCTCCAGAAGCCCCGGATCCCCGTCTGGGTCGGCGGGGAAGGGGAACGCGCCCAGCGCCGGGCCGCCAGGTACGGCGACGCCTGGTTCCCCTACTTCGTCAGGACCACGCCCCGGGAGCTGGCCGCCCGCTTCGCCAACGTCCGGCGCTGGGCGGCCGAGGCCGGGCGGGACCCCGAGCAGGTCCGCCTGAACTGCTGCCTCCCCATCGAGCTGACCCACGAGCCCGTGCCCCAGGAGGAGGACCGCCTGGCCGGGACCCCGGAGCAGCTCATCGAGGCGCTTCAGGGGTTCCGGGCGATCGGCGTCGAGCACCTCTCGCTGCAGTTCATGGTCCCCAGGTGGCCGGACCGCCTGGAACAGATCGAGCGGTTCGCGCGAGGAGTCATGCCGGCGTTCCGGGACGGCTCCCCCGAGTGCTAGGGAACTCGGAGGGGGGCCCTGCCCCCCTTCCGAACCTCCCCCCAAAGTTGCGCGGGCCAAGCCCGCGCCCGGAGCGGACCGTCCATCCGCGCGCCAAGGGTCAGAGCGCACGAGCCGCACAGCGTTACTCGGACGGGCTCCTAGGGGCCGGGAGGCCCGGGGGGCGGCGGCGCGCGGGCCGGAGACCGTCTCGACGGCACCGGATCGGGTGACCGGGGCGAGGGGATGACGCGCTGGGCGGCCTTGACGCTGATCACCCTCGCCCACGCCCTCGGCTCGTTCTCGGTCCTGGCCGTCGCCCCCCTCTCCCCCTTCCTCCTCGACGCCCTCCAGCTCTCGCGCGCGCAGGTGGGGCTGTTCCTGCCGGCCATCTACCTGGGAGGCGTCCTCATGTCGCTCCCCGCGGGCTGGCTCACCGACCGGTTCGGGGTCCGCCTCGCGCTGGGCCTCGGCCAGGGGCTCACCGGGGTGTCAATCGGCCTCGCCGCCCTGAGCCCGGATCTCCCGGCGCTCCTCGGCCTCCTCTTCCTCGGTGGCCTCGGCTGGAGCGCCCTCAACCCGGCCACGGGGAAGGCGATCCTGGACTGGTTCCCGCCCCAGGAGCGCGGCCTGGCCATGGGGATCAAGCAGACGGGGTTCACCCTGGGCGGGATCGCCGCGGCCCTGACCCTCCCGCCCCTGACCGTCCTCCGAGGCTGGCGGTGGGCCATGGCGACCGCCGCGGGGGCCTCCCTCCTCTCGGCGGGGCTCGTGGGGGGAGCGTACCGGACCCCGCCCGGCCGCCCGACGGCGGCGCCGTCCGGCGCACCACGCCTCCCCGAGCTGGGGACCTTCCTCCTCCGGCCCGGCCTACTCGTCCTGTTCGGCTCGGGGCTGGCGCTCTCGACGGTCCAGTCCTCCGTGCTCTCCTACCTCGTCCTCTACGCCAAGGAGGCCCTCGGGAGCAGTGCGGTCGGGGCCGGTCGGCTCCTGGCGCTGGCCCAGGCCGGTGGGGCGGCCGGCCGCGTCGGCTGGGGGATCGTCAGCGATCGGCTCTTCGGCGGGCGCCGCCGGCCCGGCCTGGTCCTCACCGCCCTGATCGGCGCCGGGGCCTACGTCCTCTTCTCCGCCGGCGGGTTCGCCGGGGACCTCACCGCGGCGCTCGCGGCGGTCGCCGGGGTGGGGGCGTTCGGGTGGGTGGGGCTCTACTTCGCCCTCGTCGCGGAGGTCGGCGGGTCGCGGTACGCGGGGCTGCTGACGGGGGTGGCGGTCGCCTTCGCCTGGAGCGGGGTGCTGGTGGGGCCGCCGATCTTCGGGCTCGTCCTCGACGCGACCGGCTCGTACCGCCTCCCCTGGCTCATCCTCTCGGCGGAGGCCCTGCTCGTCGCCGTCGCCCTGGCCTCCCTCAAGCCCCTCGTCCAGCGTCCCTAGATCGCCCGCCTCGATTCGGAGCGATCACGCCGCTCATAGCGCTGCGCGGTCGCCCTTCGAGGCCGCGGGCCGCTCCGAAGGCAGCCGGATCGATCGTGTAGAATAGGGGGGCGTCGGGGCCGGATGCGAGGCCAGGGCGTCAAAGGAGGAGGGCCATGGGCGATCTGATCCACGTCTCCAAGGTGCGGATCGTGAAGGACAAGGGGCCGGTGCGCCGGGCCTTCATCGAGCAGTTCCCCGATCCCGTCTTCTACGGGGTGCACGGCGGGATCAAGCGCTTCTACGGGGTGGAGCCCGAGGAAGAGCACCCCACCACCCTGGATCACGTCATCGCCGCGGTGGGGGGGTGAATGACCGGCACGCTAGCCGTGGCGCTAGCGGCGCGCAAGATCCCGACCCAGCCGGACCGCCTCTCCTCCGAGGTCGAGGGGGTCATCGAGAACGTGGACGGCAAGCCCGTGATCACGCGGATCAAGGTCCACTACACCGTCAAGGTCCCGAAGGGGAAGCGCGAGGAGGCCCTGCGGGCCATCCAGGTCCACGAGAAGGGCTGTCCCGCCTCCCAGTCCGTCCAGCGCGGCATCGCCATCGAGTGGGACGGCGACGTGGAGGAGGCGGAGGGGTAGGGGGCGAGGCCGGCCCGTGGGGGCGCCCATCTTCCGCGGCTACGACCGGGAGGCCCTGGACCGCGAGTACGACAACCGCGGCAAGGTGACGGACTCCGCCGACTACCTCGCCTGGTACCCGCGGGAGAGCGCGGCGGCCCGCCGGGAGCTCGCCTGCCGCCTCGACGTCCCCTACGGGCCGAGCCCCGCCGAGACCCTCGACCTCTTCCCCGCGCCGGGCGCCTCCCCGGCGCCGATCCAGGTCTTCATCCACGGCGGCTACTGGCGCGCCCTGGACAAGGCCGACTTCAGCTACGTCGCGCGCGCCTTCCGGCCGGCCGGGGCGGCGACGGTGGTGATCAACTACGGGCTGATCCCCTCGGTGGACATGGACGAGCTGGTCCGCCAGTGCCGCGCCGCCGTCGCCTGGGTCCACCGGAACGCCCGCTCCTTCGGCGGCGACCCCGAGCGGATCTTCGTCTCCGGCCACTCCGCCGGCGGGCACCTCGTGGCGATCCTCATGGCGACCGACTGGCCGGCCTTCGCCGGCCTGCCGGCGGACCTCGTCAAGGGCGGGTGCGGGATCAGCGGCCTCTACGACCTCGAGCCGATCCGCCTCTGCTTCCTGAACGAGACCCTGACGCTGACGCCCGAGCAGGCTCGGCGCTCGAGCCCGGTCCATCTCGCGCCCACCGGCCCCGGCCCCCTGCTCCTCCCCGTCGGGGGGCTGGAAGGCCCCGAGTACCACCGGCAGAGCGATGACCTGGCGGCCGCGTGGCGGCGGCACGGCCTCGCCGTGGAGGTGATGGACATGCCCGGCCTCCACCACTTCTCCATCGTCGCCCAGCTCAACGACCCCTCGACCGGGCTGAGCCGCGCCGTCCTGCGCCAGATGGACCTCGCCTGATCCGCCCCCCCCTCCGCGCTAACCCTGCCCGGGCCCTCGGGGCGACCAGCGGTTGAGGAACTCCCGGAGGACGGCCTGCTCGACGCGGCTCCGCTGCTCCACGGGCACAGGGAGACGGACGACCAGGTGCAGCTCCTCCGGGGTGGGGAGCTGGACGGCCACGCGGGGCTCGACGGCCAGGGTCTCCAGATACCGGCTCGCGGCCAGGAAGGCCAACCCGCGACGGGCGTCCTCGAGGAACGGCGCGCACTGCTCCGTCGCGACCGCCAGCAACACCTTCTCGGCCGTCCGCCAGTCGTCGGTCGCCCGCAGGGGCACGGTGAAGACATGCAGCGCGTAGCGCCCGCCCGGGGTCTCGTTGATCAGGGGTTCGGAGAGGAAGAGGCTGTTGGGGAGCACGATGAACCGCCCGCTCCGCTGCTGGAGCCGTCCGGGGCCGACCTCCATGATGGTGGTCGCCAGCAGGGTCTGGTCCACCACCTCGCCGTGCATCCCCTTGATCTCGATCCGGTCGCCGACCGAGAAGGCGCGCGCCCCCATCTTGAAGAGCGAGCCGGCCAGGCAGAGGAGCAGCTCCTTCGTCGCGATGACCACGGCCACGGCCAGCGCGACCAGGGAGAGGGCGATGGTCCGCAGCTCGGTGGCCCAGACGACGGTCAGGCCCGCGGCCAGGGTCAGCACGGTGGCGGTGCGGATCTGAACCAGCCACCGCCGGCGTAGCTCCGGCTGGCTGACCTCGGCGACCTTGAGCAGCCGCACGAGCAAGAGACGGGCCAGCAGGACGAACACCACCCACACGGCCGAGGCGATGCCGTTCCTGACCAGCTCGTTGCTCAGCGACCAGAACATGCCGTCTCCCGAAAACCATCATTGCGCAGGGGCGCCTGCCGCGTCAACACCGGTTGCCGCCGCCTGGCCCGCCGGCGAGCCCCTGGCGCCGACCCGGGGGTTGACATCCATGCGCTCATCCGGTATGTCATGGTTGACCTGCGGGGCGCGCGTCAGAGGCCCCCGAACCTCGCGACCCGGGAGAGAGGGCGTCGATGGCCGTCGATCGCTCGTACATCGCCCAGAACGCGGCCCAGCGCGAGCGGCTCCGGGCGCTCGTCGATCGGCTCACCGACGAGGAGCTGCGCCGCCCTCTCAGCGCGGGCTGGACGATCGCCGGCGTGCTGGCGCACGTGGCGTTCTGGGATCAGCGTGTCCTCGTGCTCCTTCAGCGCTGGGAGCGCGACGGGAGCGGGTCGGCCCCGCCCCCCATCAATCCCGAAGACATCGACTGGATCAACGACACGGCCAAGGCGCTCTGCCTCGCGCTCCCTTCTCGCGCCGCGGCCGAGCTCGCGCTCGCCACCGCGGAGGCGGTCGATCGGAAGGTGGCCGCCCTGCCCGACCACCTGCTCGCCGCGAATGCCGCGGCCGGGTCCCCCATCAACCTCCGCCGCGCGGCGCACCGGCGGGAGCACCTGGACGAGATCGAGCGCGCGCTGGGGGGCGAGGAGCGACGGGGATGAAGGCCAGGGAACTGGGCCACGTCGTGCTCTACGTCCGGGACATCGAGCGCTCGCTCCGGTTCTACCGGGACCTCCTCGGGTTCAGGGAGGTCGGCCGCGTGTTCGACGGCCGCGCGGCGGCGCTCACGGCGGGCCGCACCCACCACGAGATCCTCCTCATCGAGGTCGGGCCGGACGCGGCGCCCATGCCGCCCCACCCGCGCGTCGGCCTCTACCACATCGGGGTGAAGGTCGGGGACAGCCTGGACGAGCTCCGCGCGGCTTACCGGGAGCTCGTGGAGGCCGGCGTCCGGATCGTGGGGGCCTCCGACCACACGGTCAGCCAGAGCCTCTACGTCCTCGACCCCGATGGGCACGAGGTCGAGGTCTACGTGGACGCGGACCCGTCCATCTGGCGCGACGACCCCGGGGCCGTGCTCGCGCCGATCAAGCCGCTCCGGCTCTGAGGCCGAGGACGGCCCGAGGGCTTCCCCGCCGTCCGGGCCCGCGTCCTCGGACCACCTCGCGGAACCCCCACATGCAGCTCGACCAGCAGCCCGGGGACCTGCCGTCCGCGAGGAGCTGGCCCGGCGGACGGGCACCCGGTGGGTGAACGCTCCGCGCTTGCCCTTGAGTGAGGTTTCCGCTACGCTCGCCCTGTGGGAGAGACCCGCGTCGATCTGCTGCACCTCCTGGAAGACCTCCGCGACGCGTACCCCGGCGCCGCCGAGGAGACCATCCTCGCCGAGATCGTCGCCAACTCCCTGGACTCCGGGGCAACCACCATCGCGATCATCACGGATCCTGCCGGCTCCACGCTGACGATCGTGGATGACGGGGCGGGGATGCGGCGGCGCGAACTCGCGCGCTACCACGATCTTGCGGCCACGGCCAAGGTTCGGGGGAAGGGCATCGGCTTCGCAGGGGTGGGGATCAAGATCGGCCTGCTCGTCTCCGAGGAGGTGCTAACCGAGGCCCGGCGCGGCAAGCACCACATCTCCACGGTCTGGCACCTCGCCTCGCGCCACCGGGCGCCTTGGAAATGGGTCCCTTCTCCTGGACTCGTCACCGGCCACGGGACGGCCGTCCAGCTCCGGCTCAGGAAATCCCCTCTCCCCCCTGCTGGATCCCGGCTTCATCGAGGGGGCGCTGCGGCGCCACTTCCAGCCGCTCCTGGATCCCGCCCTGACGGAGATCCTCGTCACGCACTACCCGCGCGGCGTCCGCTTTGTCGTGAACGACCGGCCCCTTCCACCCGAGACCTGGGAAGCTGCCGAGCGCGCGCTGATCACCGTGCGCCTGGCGCGCAAGCGCAGGCCCGTGGCGCTCGGTTACCTGGTCCGCGACGCCCTGCCGTTGCCGGAAGAGCGCCTCGGCCTGGCGATCAGCACCTTCGGCAAGATCATCAAGCGCGGGTGGGACTGGCTCGGGATCACGCCGTCGTCCCCCGACCGCGTCGGCGGGCTGATAGAAGCCCCGGCCCTGGCGCAGGCCCTCACGCTCAGCAAGGCCGACTTCATCCGCGTCGGGGCGCGGGGCGCGATCTACCTCGCCTACCGGAAGGCGATCCAGGAGGCCGTTGCGCGGCAGCTCGCCATCTGGGGCGATCTCCACGAGGCGGCCGCGTCGTCCCGGCGGCGCGGGACCCGGCCCCTCGAGCGGGATCTGGAGGCGGTCCTGCTGGATCTCGCCGATCAGTTCCCACTGCTGGCCACGCTCGTCGAGCGTCGCGCGGGCGGCCAGCGAAGCCTGCCGATAGGCGGAGGACCGGTCCCGCCGAACCGCGGTGAACTTTCGAGAGTGCCGTTCGGGCCGGCGACCGGACCGGCGCGCGAGGCGCCAGCCGAAGGGGAGCATCGTGAAGAGCCCGAGGCGCCGGCCCCTGACGCGCCGGAGCGGTTGCCGCCGGCTCCGCCGAGCGTCGAGGTCCCGGCGGCGCGCGCCTCGCGCCGGCCGGCGCGCTACGGTCTGAAGGTCCAGTTCGAGCAGCGCCCCGGCGATTCGGAGCTCGCCCGGCTCGTCGAAACGACGGTGTGGATCAACGAGGCGCACCCGGCATGCCGTCGGGCCGTCGCGTCCAGGTCGGAGGGGTATCACATCGCGGTCGCGACCGCCATGGCCCTCGCGCCGCTGGCGGTCGAGCCGGACAAGGAGCACGCGTTTGTCACGGCGTTTCTCGCGAGCTGGGGGGCCAAGATCGACCGGCGTAAAGGCCGGCGGTCGTGACAGGCGCGGGACGTGCGCTTCAGGGTGGGCGCCGCGTGGCAACCTTCGCGCCGCCGACCCCGGCCCGAGCGAGGCCAGGGCGGAATCCCCGGGCCCGTCCGGGGCATCCAAACGAGCAGCGAAGGGAGGTGTGACATGACCCTGAAGGAACGGCTCGACAAGCTGAAGGAGGCCTCGAGGGGTCGCGTCCCCGAAGAGATCCACACCGTGATGGAGCGGGCGGTCGAGGACCTCCGCCGGTCCGGCATCCGCGACCGGGTCAAGAAGCCGGGCGACAAGGCCCCCGAGTTCAGCCTGCCCGACCCCGACGGGCGGCTGGTGAGCTCGAGGGACCTCCTGGCCCAGGGGCCGCTGGTCGTGACCTTCTACCGGGGCAAATGGTGACCGTACTGCAATGCAGAGCTGGCAGCTCTGCAGGAGGCGCTGCTCGAGATCCGGGCCACCGGGGCCGGCCTCGTCGCCATCTCCCCTCAGCTCCCCGAGCACAGCCGCGAGATCGCCGAGCGGCATAAGATCGCGTTCCCGGTCCTGAGCGACCGCGGGAACCAGGTCGCCCGCCAGTTCGGGCTCGTGTTCCAGGTCAGCGACGCGGTGAAGGCGATCTACCGGGAGAAGTTCAAGATCGACCTCGCCGCCGTCAACGGTGATGACTCCTGGACCCTCCCCATGCCCGGCCGCTTCGTGATCGACCAGACCGGGACGATCCGCGCCGCCGAGAGCGACCCCGACTACACGCACCGGCCGGAGCCGGCGGCCACGGTGGAGGCGCTCCGCACGTTGGGTGGCTAGCGGTTCGGTGAAGGCGGGCGGGCCCCCCACCTGAGCCCCCTCAGAGGGCTCGCCCCGCCCTGTCCGGGCACTTCCCGACTTCATACATCTTGGGCATTTTTTCTATCATCCTACAGGATCTTGTGTCTTGACTGCTCATCATGTGATAAGTATACATGGGAATCATGCCCTGGGCCGCCCCTGAGGCTCTAGAGTGGGTAGCCAGGCCGTCGGAGCACTGGATCCTTCCCGCGCTGGCCGGACGCCTGGTCGAGGTGTCGGGGATGGGGGCCGCGGGCTCGCTCACGCTCGCCTTCGGGCTCGTGCTGGACGCCCAGCGCCGTGGCGAGCCGGTGGCCTGGGTCACCCCCGCGGCGAGCAGTTTCTACCCTCCCGACGCTGCGGACGGTGGCATCGATCTCGACGCCCTGGTCGTCATCCGGGTCCCTGACCCGCGGGCCGGAGCGCGGGCGGTGGATCGGCTCGCGCGCTCGGGGGCGTTCGGGCTGATCGTCCTCGACCTCGGCGAGGCCGGAGCCCTCCCCACCCCTCTCCAAGCGCGTCTCCTGGGGCTCGCGCAAAGGCACTCCACCGCCATCGTCTGCCTGACGGCCAAGAGGGACATGGCCCCATCGCTGGGATCGCTCATCTCCCTGCGCGTGCACACCCGGCGAACGAGGGGCACCGACGAGCGGTTCAGGTGCGCGCTCACCGTCCTCAAGGACAAACGCCGGGGACCGACCTGGGCGCACGCGGAGGCGTGCCGTGGACCGGCTGGCCTGTGCTAGCGTCCCGGCGTTTCCCCTCCAGCTGCTGCTGCGGCGCCATCCGGAGTGGACGGCCCATCCCGTGGCCGTGGTCGCCGAGGAGACCCCCCGGGGCCTCATCCTCTGGGTGAACGAGACGGCCCGGCGGAGAGGCGTGCGCCCGGGCCTCCGCTACGCCGCTGGCCTGTCGCTGGCGACCGCGCTGCGCGCCGGGGTGGTCCCCCCGGCCGAGATCGCCGAGGGGATCGCCGCGCTCGCAGAGCAGCTGAGGCGCTTCACCCCCGATGTCGAACCCTCCTCCGAGGAGCCGGGCGTCTTCTGGCTGAGCGTGACCGGGCTGCACCGGCTCTACCCCTCCCTGGACCGGTGGGCGCGGGCGGTGGCGGCCGACCTCGGGAGGGGAGGCTTCCGCGCCGGCGTGGTCGTGGGCTTCACGCGCTTCGGCACCTCCGCGGTCACCCAGATCCGGCAGGGCCCGGTGGTGCCGGGGAACCCGGACGGTCGGGGCGCTGCTGCGCCTGCCGGCCGGTGGGCTGCTCGACCGCTTCGGGCCGCGCGTCTACCGCCTGCACCGGCTGGCCGCGGGCGGGCTGTGGGCGCCCCTCCAGCCGCATCCGGCCGAAGACCCGATCCAACGATGCCTCGTGCTCGACGAGCCCGCGACCACCGTCACGCACCTGCTCTTCTGCATCAAGCACCTCCTCCATCCCCTGCTGGCGGCGCTCGAGATCCGGGAGGAGCTGCTCGCCGAGCTGGCCCTTTACCTCCGGCTCGACGGGACGGAATGGCGCGAGGAGCGCGTCCGGCCGGCCGCGCCCACCCGGGATGCGAGGCAGGTGCTCGACCTCGTGCGGCTGCGCCTGGAGGCCGCGATGCTGCCCGCCGGGGTGGTCGAGATCGAGGCGACGGCGCGCGGGGTGCGCGCGGTGGGGGAGCAGCTCCAGCTCTTCACCGAGCGGCCGCAGCGCGACCTCGCCGCGGCCCACCAGGCCTTGGCCCGTATCCGGGCCGAGTTTGGCGACGACGCGGTGGTGCGCGCGCGTCTCACCGACGGGCATCTGCCCGAGGCCCGCTTCGCGTGGGAGCCGCTCGAGCAGGTCGCGCTCCCCCACCCGCGGGAGGGGGCGCCGAGGCCCCTGGTGCGCCGGATCCTCGCGGCGCCACTGCCCCTCCCCTCGTGGCGATGCCCAGCCCCAGAGGGCGGGCAGCGGACCCCCGGGTCGGTCACCCGCCTCCACGGGCCGTACGTCATCTCCGGCGGATGGTGGCGGGACGGGACGGAGCGCGAGTACTACTTCGCCGAGACCCGGGACGGCGAGCTCCTGTGGGTCTACTACGACCGCAGCCGTCGGCGATGGTGCCTCCAGGGGCGGGTCGAGTAGTCCCCGCCAGGGGGCCCTACGTCCCGCTCTGGTGCAAGAGCCACTTCTCGTTCCTCGAAGGGGCGAGCCACCCCGCCGAGCTGGTGGAGGAGGCCCACCGCCTGGGGTGTCCGGCCCTCGCCCTGACCGACCGCGACGGCGTGTACGGCATGGTCCAGGCGCACGTCGCGGCCCGAGCCCTCGGCCTCCGGCTGATCGTCGGCGCCCAGGTCACGGTGGACGACGGGTCGGTGATCGTCCTGCTGGCCCAGGACCGGAGCGGGTACGCCAACCTCTGCCGGCTCATCACCACGGGACGCCTCCGCGCCCCCAAGGGGGAGTGCGCCGTGACGTGGGACGAGGTCTCGGCGCATGCCCACGGGCTGCTCGCGCTGTGGGGCGGGGATCGCAGTCGGCTCGTCGGCGAGGGCGAGCCCGACGGCGTGGCCTCAAGGCTCCGCGACGCCTTCGGCGACCGGCTCTACGCCGTGGTGGTCCGGCACCGCCGGGCCGAGGAGATCCCGGAGGAGGCGCGACTGCGGGCACGCGCACGGCGCTACGGCCTGCCCCTCGTCGCGGCGACGGAAGCGCTCTACCATGCCCCGGCCCGGCGGCCCCTCCAGGACGTGCTGACCGCGATCCGGCACGGCGTCCCCCTGTCGGCCGCAGGCCGGCGGCTCAAGCCGAACGCGGAGCACGCCCTCAAGGCCCCTGAGGCCTTCGCGGCGCTCTTCGCGGATGACCCGGCCGCCGTCGCCCGGACCCGGGAGGTAGCCGCCCGGTGCACGTTCTCCCTGGCCGGGCTCCGGTACCGCTACCCCTCGGAGCGCCTCCCCGACGGGACCACCTCGTCCCGGTGGCTCCGCCACCTCGCCTTCGAGGGGGCGCGGCGGCGCTACGGGGGGGCGGTGCCGTCCGAGGTCGCGGCGCAGCTCGACACGGAGCTCGCCCTCATCGACGCCCTCGACTACGGCGGCTACTTCCTGACGATGTGGGAGCTCGTCGAGTTCTGCCGCCGGCGCGGGATCCTCTGCCAGGGGCGGGGCTCGGCGGCGAACTCCGCCGTGTGCTACTGCCTCGGCATCACGGCCATCGACCCGGTGCGGATGGGGCTCCTGTTCGAGCGGTTCCTCTCCCGCGAGCGGGCCGAGCCCCCCGACATCGACCTCGACATCGAGCACGCCCGGCGCGAGGAGGTCATCCAACACGTCTACGAGGCCTACGGGCGCTCTCACGCCGCGATGGTCGCCAACGTGATCCGCTACCGGCCCCGGTCGGCGGTGCGCGACGTGGGCAAGGCCCTGGGGCTCCCGGCGACCGCGCTGGACCGCCTGGCCCGGCTCCTCTCCTCGGACAGCGCCCTCTCCCCCGAGGTGCTCGGACAAGCCGGGCTTGATCCCGAGGCGCCCGCCCATCGGCACCTGCTCCGGCTGGCCAACGAGATCCTGGATCTCCCCCGCCACCTCTCGATCCATCCCGGGGGATTCCTGCTGGGTCACGAGCCGGTCCACGACCTGGTCCCGATCGAGAACGCCACCATGCCGGGGCGGACCGTGATCCAGTGGGACAAGGACGATCTGGAGGCGCTCGGTCTGTTCAAGGTGGACCTCCTGGGGCTCGGCGCCCTGACCCATCTCGACCTCTGCTTCCGCCTGCTGAAGGAGCACCGCGAGATCGAGCTCTCGCTGGCCGCGATCCCGCCCGAGGACCCGGCGACCTACGACATGATCTGCCGGGCCGAGACCGTGGGCGTCTTCCAGATCGAGAGCCGGGCCCAGATGGCGATGCTGCCCCGTCTCCGGCCGCGCACGTTCTACGACCTGGTCGTGGAGATCAGCCTCGTCCGGCCGGGCCCGATCACGGGCGACATGGTCCACCCCTACCTGCGCCGCCGGAACGGCGAGGAGCCGGTCGAGTACCCGCACCCGTGCCTGGTGCCCGTGCTCGAGAAGACCCTCGGCGTCCCGCTGTTCCAGGAGCAGGTGATGCGCCTGGCCGTGGTGGCCGCCGACTATACGCCCGGCGAGGCCGATCAGTTACGCCGTGATATGGGGGCCTGGCGCCGGACGGGCCTGCTCGAGCGGCACCGGGAGCGGCTCATCTCGCGCATGCAGGCCAGGGGGATCGCCCCGGCGTTCGCGGAGCGGATCTTCTCGCAGATCCTCGGCTTCGGGGAGTACGGCTTCCCCGAGTGCGTCGTCGGCGAGACCCGGGTCATCGATGCCAGCACGGGGCGCTGGCTTACCATCGAGGACGTCGTGCAGCGTCGCACGCGGTTGCGGGCCACGCTCGTGTGTGATGCTAGGCTCCGTATCAAGAAACGCCGGGTGCTGGAGACGCTACGCCCGGGCGACCACATGGCCGCGGCGCGCCAGCTTCCCGCGCTGGGGCGCAAGCATTGGCCGCGCCACGAGATCGTCGTGCTCGCGGATCTTCTGGCCGAAGGGAACCTGTGCCATCCCCGGACGCTGTATTTCTACACGGCGAACCCACTCCACCGAGACGAGTTCGTCCGCTGCGTGGAGCGCTTCCCCAACACGCGCGCCACCGTCGCGCGCCATCGGAGCGTCTGGAGCGTCCATGTCCGTCGCAAGGACGCCCCGCGGCCCATCGGGGTGGTCGAGTGGGCGCGCCGTCTCGGTCTGTGGGGCGTTGGTGCCCGCAACAAGCGACTTCCCGACGAGGTCTTCGAGCTCAGATCCGCGGACCTCGCCTTGCTGCTCGCCCGTCTATGGGAAGGAGATGGCCATCTCTCGCCGGCGCTGCACGCCTCTTACGACACGGCCTCCCGCCGCCTCGCTGAACGAAGCCAGCATCTCCTCCTGCGACTGGGGATCATCTCGCGCCTCTATGAGCGCACCCGCCCTTACCGTGATCGGTCCGTGACGGGCTTCACGGTTACGGTGAGCGGCCTCGAGAATCTGGCCCGCTTTTACCAGTGGATCGGGCGGCGCTTCCTTGACCCGGCCAAGCGACAGGCCGCCTGCACCCTCGCCGCGGGTCCGGGCAATGGCCGCATGTCGCGCGACATCATCCCGGTCAAGGTGCGGGACGTGATCCGTCGTGAGCGCGCCCGACGCGCTCTGACGTGGGTCGAGATCGCCCGCGCAACCGGCCTGGGCATCCGCGAGATCCAGGCGCGCAGTAGCGCGAAGATCGGCTTTCGTCGCTGGGTCATCGCCCGCCTGGGACGCTACCTCGATTCGGATGAGCTCCTCCGGCTGGCGACGTCCCACATCTACTGGGATCGAGTGATTGCGATCGAGCCGCTTGGTGAGCAGGAGACGTACGACCTTCGCGTCGAGGGCGACCACAACTTCTTGGCCAATGATCTCGTCGTCCACAACTCCCACGCCGCGAGCTTCGCCCTCATCGCCTACGCGACGGCGTGGCTCAAGTGCCACTACCCCGCGGAGTTCACCTGCGCGCTGCTCAACGCCCAGCCCATGGGGTTCTACGCCCCCGCGACCGTCGTCGAGGACGCCAAGCGCCACGGGGTGCGCGTCCTGCCCGTGGACGCGCCCCGGAGCGCCTGGGACTGCACCCTCGAGCCCTGCGCGGACAGCGCGACCGGCACCGCCGTGCGCATGGGCCTCCGGTACGTGAAGGGGCTCGGAACGAGCGACTGGACACGGATCGAGGCGGCCCGCCAGGCCGTCCCCTTTGCGTCCCTGGCGGACTTCGTCCGCCGCACCGGACTGGACGAAGGGGCGCTGGCCGCGCTGGCCGAGGCGGGGGCCTTCGAGGGGTTGGGCCTGGATCGGCGCTCTGCGTTGTGGGACGTCCGGGGGCTCGTCCGGCTACGCGGGATGTCCCTGCCCCTGGGCCGCCCCGAGGCGGCTCCGGGGTTCGAGCCCCTCAGCGACGCCGAGCAGATCGCCTGGGACTATCGCCGCACAGCCCACAGCCCCCGAGGCCACCCGCTGGCGTCCGTGCGCGGGGACCTCTTGGCCCAGGGGCTCCCGGACGCCCGCACCGTCGCCTCCCTGCCGCACGGCCAGCGCGTGCGCTACGCCGGCCTGGTCATCTGCCGCCAGCAGCCCGCCAACGGCGCCGGGGTCGTGTTCATGACGCTCGAGGACGAGACCGGCTTCGTCAACGTCGTGCTCTGGGAGCGGGTCTTCGAGCGCTATGCGGTGCTGGCGAAGACGGCGAGGCTCCTGGGCGTTACCGGGACGCTGGAGGTCGAGCAGGGGGTGGTCCACCTCGTCGCAGAGCGGTTATGGACCCCCCGCGTCCTGCAGCCGGAGAGCGCCCCCAGCCGGGACTTCCACTGATCCTCTGGGAGGGCTAAACCCGGGAAGGCTGTAGGGTACCGAGAACAGTCTTAGGCTGGTGGCCCCAAGGCGATTCGAACTTGACAGCGAAGAAGAAATCCTCCCCTTGCCTGCCCCCGGATCGCGCGGGCGACCAAGGCAAAAAGGAGCCTCCGGGTCGGACCAGCATGGCCCAACCCCTTGTTAACGACCTTTAGGCTCGCCGAGACCGCCTCTGCTCCCCGTCGCGGTGACGGGGCCGCCTCTATTCTACTCCCCCGGGGCTGGCCTGGGCCGCGAAGGGCCGCACCACGGCAGCCACGCGGAGACGCGACCCGGGAGATCGAGGATCACTTCATGATCACTCGCGTCGAACGCGGCCGGATCTGGTTGGAGCCGATGATCGAGCGGGCCAAGGTC
>JACPHL010000133.1 GCA_016188625.1 Candidatus Rokuibacteriota bacterium
CGAGCCCCACCGAGCCCTCGGCCCGCCCCACCGCCTCCACCACCAGGAAGGCCCCCATGTTCCCAAAGACGTAGACCACCAGGTAGAAGAGGACCATCGCCGCCCCGGAGTGGCTCACCGCGGCGAAGCCCAGCAGCATGTAGCCGATGTGGGCGATCCCCGAGTAGGCCAGGAGGCGCTTGACGTTGGTCTGCGGGAGCGCCATCAGGTTCCCGGCCACGATGGTGATCCCGGCCAGGGCGCCGGCGAAGGGGACCCAGAACCCCGCCGGCTCCCCCACCCCTTCGAGATAGACCCGGAAGATGGCGGCGAACCCCGCGGCCTTGGGGGCGACGGAGAGCCAGGCCACGAAGGGGGTCGAGGCCGCCTCGTAGGTGTCCGGGACCCACATGTGGAACGGGACGGCGGCGATCTTGAACCCGATCCCGGCCAGGACCAGGAGGAGCCCGAGGAGCAGGAGCGGGTGGCCGCCGCCCTCGAGGGCCCGGACCACGCCGGCGAGCTCGGTCGTCCCGCTCATCCCGTAGACGAAGGAGAGGCCGTAGGCCAGGACCGCGGCGGAGACGCTCCCGACCAGGAAGAACTTCAGGGCGGCCTCCACGGCGACGTCCTCGCGCTTGAGGAACCCGGCCAGGACGTAGAGGGGGATCGACATCAGCTCGAAGGCGACGAAGAGGAGGACGAGGTCGCGCGCCGAGGCCAGGACCATCATCCCGAGGAGCGAGGCGAGGATCAGGAGGTAGTACTCCGAGGCCCGCCGGCGGAAGGCCGCCTCGGGGAGCGCGAGGGAGCCGAGGGCCCCGAGGAGGGTGGCCAGGATGAAGAGCTGCTTGAAGAGGCGGGCGAGGTCGTCCATGACGAACGCCCCGCCGAAGAGGAGCCCGCCCGTCTCGACGAACACCGAGAGCCCGAGGAGGCCGAGGAGCCCCGCGGCCACGACCCCGCCGAGGGGCTGCCGGCGCCCGGGCGGGAGGGCGAGCCCCAGGCAGAAGACCAGGAGGGCGAGGCCGGCCAGCCCCAGCTCGAGGGCGAGGAACCTCATGGCAGCACCCCCAGCCGGTCCAGGAGGGCGACCGTCGCCGAGTCCACGGGGGCGATGGCCAGGGCCGGGAGGACCCCGAAGAGGATGAGGACGCCGGAGAGGACGACCAGACTCACCCACTCCGGCCCCTCGGCGTCGGGGAGGTGGGAGTGCTCGCCCTCGTCGAGCGGCCCCCAGAAGATCTGCTTGGCGACCCGGAGGATGTAGATAGCGGTCAGGAAGGTCCCGGCCACCGCCGGGAAGAGCCACCAGTGGTAGGACGACTGCCAGGCGCCGAAGAAGGTGAGGATCTCGGCGATGAACCCCGAGAGCCCCGGCAGGCCGAGGGAGGAGAGGCCGCCGATGGTGAAGGCGGCCGCGACCCCCGGCATCCTGCGGCCGAAGCCGCCCATCCGGAGGATCTCGCGGGTGTGGGACTTCTCGTAGACGAGCCCCACGATGGCGAAGAAGAGGCCGGTCATGATCCCGTGGGCGAACATCTGGAAGACCGAGCCGTTCAGCCCGGCCTCGGTGAGGGTGGCGGCGCCGAGGAGGACGATCCCCATGTGGGAGACCGAGGAGTAGGCGACGACGTACTTGAGGTCGGTCTGGGCCATCGCCGAGAAGGCGCCGTAGACGATGTTGATGCAGGCGATGGTCCCGACCAGCCAGACCCAGTCGAGGGTCCCCTCGGGGAGGAGCCCCATGGCGATCCGGACGATCCCGTACGCGCCGAGCTTCATCAGGACCCCGGCGTGGAGCATGGAGACCGCGGTCGGCGCCGAGGCGTGCCCATCGGGGGACCAGGTGTGGAGCGGCCAGATCCCGGCCAGGGTCCCGAACCCGACGTAGAGGGCGAGGAAGACCCAGCGCTGGAGGCCCGGGTCGAAGCCGGCCTCCTCGAGGTCGAGGAGGGAGAAGGAGCCGGCCCCGCCCGCGAAGTAGAGGGCCAGGATCCCCACCAGGATGAAGGCCGAGCCGAGGAGGAGGTAGAGGGTGAGCTTCATGGCCGCGTACTCCTTCGACCCGAGCCCGGTCTCCCGGATCGCCCAGGCGAAGATCCCCCGCGGCCGGACCTGGGCCGAGGTCCCCCAGATCCCGATCAGGAGGTACATGGGGAGCACGGCCAGCTCGTAGAAGAGGAAGAAGACGAAGAGGTCGAGGGTGACGAAGACCCCGAAGACGCCGGTGACCAGGGTGAGGAGGAGGGCGTAGAACTCCTGGTTGCGGACGTGGATCGTCCAGGAGGCGAAGACCCCGGTGAAGATGATGAGGGCGGTCAGGAGGACCAGGAGGAGCGAGATCCCGTCCACCCCGACCTCGAAGCTGATCCCGAGGGCGGGGACGAGGGGGTACTTGGCGTAGAACTGATACCCCCCGATCGACGAGTCGTAGGCGAAGAAGATCCAGAGGCTCCCCAGGAGCGAGAACCCGGTGACGGCCGTGGCGATCCCCCGGACCAGGCCGGGCCGGCGGCGGGCGGTGAACATGATGAGCCCCGCGCCGACGAGCGGGGCCACCGTGACCAGCGTCAGGATCGGGAACGCCTCCATCACCGCCAGCTCCCCCAGAGGATCAGGAGGAAGAGGAAGCCCGCGGCCACCCCGTAGAGGTAGTCCTGGGCCCGCCCGGTCTGGATCCGGCGGAGCGCCGCCCCTGACCGCAGCGCCAGCGCGCTCGCGACGTTGACGAGGCCGTCCACGAGGTAGCGGTCCACCCACCCCACCAGCGCCGCCAGGACCAGGATCGCCCCCCGGTAGCCCGCCTCGAAGAGGTCGTCGAGCCAGTACCGGCGCCGGGCCGCGTGGTAGAGCGGCGCCAGCGCCCGCGCGAGGGCCTCCGGCGAGACCGCCCGGCGCTGGTAGACGAGCCAGGCCCCGAGGAGCCCGGCGACGGCGAGGCCGAGGGAGAGCGGGGCCAGCCAGCCGGGGCCGTGGGGCGCCTGGACGTCAGGGCCGGCGACCAGCCCGTGGAAATCCGCGCCGAACAGCCCCGCCACCGCCGAGAGGCCCGCCAGGAGCCAGAGCGGCCCCAGCATGACCCGGGGCGGCTCGTGGGGGTGCCCCTCGGCCTCGCGATCGCCGAAGAAGGCCAGCACGACCGCCCGCCCCATGTAGAAGGCGGTGAGGAAGACCGTGACCGCGAGCATCAGGAACGGCACCGTCAGCCCGGCGGACCAGACGCCGGCCAGGACCTCCTCCTTCGAGAAGTACCCGGCGAGCGGCCAGATCCCGGCCAGGGCGAGGCTCCCCACGATGAAGGTGAGGCCGGTCTGGGGCATCCGGCGGAAGAGCCGCCCCATCCGGAAGAGGTCGTTGGTCCCCGCGGCGTGGATGACGCCGCCGGCCGCGAGGAAGAGGAGGGCCTTGAAGAAGCCGTGGGTGAAGAGGTGATAGTACCCGGCCGCCAGGGCCCCGGCGCCGAGGGCGGCCATCATGTAGCCGAGCTGGGAGACCGTGGAGTAGGCCAGCACGCGCTTGATGTCCTCCTGGACCAGCGCGCCGGTCGCGGCGAGCAGCGCGGTGAACGCCCCGACCCAGGCGATCAGGGTGAGGAGCCCAGGCGCGGCCTCGAAGAGCGGGTAGGTGCGGGTGACCAGGTAGACGCCGGCGGCCACCATCGTCGCCGCGTGGATGAGGGCCGACACCGGCGTCGGCCCCTCCATGGCGTCGGGGAGCCAGATGTGGAGCGGGAACTGGGCGCTCTTGCCGACCGCGCCGAGGTAGACGCCGAAGAGGGCGACGGC
Source organism: Candidatus Rokuibacteriota bacterium (assembly GCA_016188625.1). Lineage (GTDB taxonomy): Bacteria > Methylomirabilota > Methylomirabilia > Rokubacteriales > JACPHL01 > JACPHL01. The sequence goes on from JACPHL010000133.1 coordinate 3,768, forward strand.
GAGGACGCGGGGGTCGAGGCCGCCCGCCTCCACCAGCTCGAGCAGCGAGGCGTAGTCGAAGAGCCCGGTCTCGCCCCAGAGGAGGACGACCCCGATGACGAAGCCGAGATCGCCGAGCTTGGTCACCCAGAACGCCTTGGCCGCGGCGCGGGCGGCCTCGGGGCGGGTGTACCAGAAGCCGATCAGGAGGTAGGAGCAGAGCCCGACCAGCTCCCAGAAGATGAAGAGCTGGAGGAAGTTGTCAGCCGCCACCAGCCCGAGCATGGAGAAGGCGAAGAGCGCGTGGTAGGCGTAGTAGCGGCCCAGCGAGGCGGGGGTCTCATGCGCCATGTAGCCGAGGGAGTAGAGCTGGACGAGGAAGGCGACCAGCGAGACCAGGAAGAGCATGATCCCCGAGACGGGATCGACGAGGAGGCCGACGCGCGCCAGGGCCCCGTCCGCCTGGGGGATCCAGCTCCAGCTCGCCTCCGCCCTGGTCGGCTCGACCCAGAGGTCGAGGAGAAGCCGCGCCGAGGCGAGCAGGGCGCCGGCCATGGCGCCGATGCTGAGCCAGCCCGCGGGCCGGCCGCTCCGGCGGAGGGGTGGGACGACCCCGAGGAGGAAGACCGCGGCGGCGGGGAACGCCAGGACCGTCAACGCCAGGGCGATGGGCGACATCCCTCAGCCTCGCAGGAGGTCGAGGTGGTCCGCCTCGACGGTGCGGCGGACCCGGAAGATGACGATGACGATGGCCAGCCCCACGGCCACCTCGGCCACGGTGATGGCGATGGTGAAGACCGCGAAGACCCAGCCGCCGAGGTCGGCCGAGTAGCGGGTGAAGGCGACCAGGTTGATGTTGACGGCGTTGAGCATCAGCTCGATCCCCAGCAGGATGCCGACCGCGTTCCGGCGCGTCAGCACGCCGAAGAGCCCGATGGCGAACATGGCGGCGGCCACCAGGAGATAGGCCTGCAGCATCACTC
>JACPHL010000134.1 GCA_016188625.1 Candidatus Rokuibacteriota bacterium
CGGTCCCGGGTCAAGGCATTCGGCGGCGAACAACGCTCGCTACACTGTCAACCCGAAGTACCTCTCGTCAGAGCGATCCACGGTGGTCTGCGGAAGGTGCCACGACCGTCGTCAGGGGGTCGGCGGACCGATCGTCGGGTACACCCAGCCGATCAACGCTGAGAGCAAGATGATGCCGCCAGGAGAGAGCCGCCACACCTTGCTCACCCAGTACACGGATCCCAAGAAGAAGGGGCCGGCGGCGGGCGAGATCTGGCCCGACGACATCCACTCCAAGAGCCCCCACCAGCAGTATCCCGATTTCTACAAATCCAAGATGTATCGGAACCAGCGGCTCCTGGTGAGCTGTGCGGACTGTCACGACATGCACGGTGGAACGCCCTACCGCCGGTGGCTCATTCACAATCCCGATGATCCCACCTCGCCCCTGTGTCAGAGGTGCCACGGTGTGGACTTGCTCAATCATATGGAAACGAAGCTCGGCGCCAGAATGAAGGGTCAGGCCATCACCCACTGCGTAAATTGTCACATGCCGGCAACGATGATTGCTGGCGGAGACGCGGGTGCGTACGGGCGGTTCCTTAAGACGCCTCCGTACAAGGATGCGGCCGAAGAGGAGAAGAGCGCGTACTGGGAAGGCCACATAAACGCGCATACCTTCAAGGTGCCTCTCAAGACCAACGTGGGAGTGAAGGGGGTGAGCCCGGGTAAGACGATGCCGGTCCCGTACACGAACTCGTGCGGAACCTGCCACAATGTCGCGGAGCTGCCTTACAAATGAAGATCTCCGCGATCTGCTGCGAAGAGGGTCGGCCACCGCGACGGTCCGCTGCCTGGACTGCGGGAGCGAGACCGTGACGCCGCAGATGGCGGTCTTTACCCCGAAGACCTCGCGGAAGAGCTGAGGCCCCCGCCGCGAAACCCTCGTTGCGCGCGGGGAAGGGCCTTGCGCGCCCCTGGGGACCTTCCCGCTCCTCTTCGTCCGGCAGGCGCCTTTTGCGGCGCGTAGATAAGGGGCTCCCACTGGCTACGGCCAATGGAACGGCTCTTGCTTTACGACAGCCGTAGAGCTAGGCGAAAACCGCAGAAAGGAGGAAGGGAGATGAGAAGGGTCTTATCGCTGGCCGGATGGCTGGGAGGCGCGACGCTGTTGGGGCTGAGCCTCTGGACGGGCGAGGGCCTGGCCCAGATGGACGGCCTGGCCCAGATGGACGCGCCCACCACCCACACGGTCTTCATCACCGGGATGGAGGTCAAGGGCGCGACGACGCTGGACAAGCTGGCGCCGCCCTCGGTCGATCCCAAAGACCTCTCCAAGGGGTACGGCTTCAAGGGCCCCGGGGAGGCCGACAAGCAGAACCCCAAGCGGTGGGAGGTTGCCAGCTACATCTTCACCCCCGGCGCCGTGACCGCGCGCCAGGGGGACACGGTGAAGCTGACGGTCTTCATGGTCAACGGTGACCGGCACGAGGTCTCGATCGTAGACCCCGACGGGCGCGAGGTCGTCTCCAAGCGGATCTGGAACCGCGGCCGCGAGTACGAGGTCTCGTTCGTCGCGGAGAAGGCCGGGACCTACAAGCTGGTGTGCTCGGACCACGCCCCCAGCATGATCGCGACATTCCTGATCCTGCCCAGGTAGTCACCGCCGGATCCCGGGGTCGCGGACGTTTCGGGTGGTCCGGATGGGGTGGCCGTGTCCCACTGGGGCACGGCTGCCCCCAAAGCCTTTCTCCCGGGTTCCCGTGTTGGCCCTGTCACTCCCGCTATCCGGTGGTCTTTTTGCTTTGCCTTTCCGCTGGCATCCGGGTTGCACCATAAGGACGAGTAGCGGACGTGATGGGCGCGCTGGAGGTGTCACCCGCAGTGAGTGGCAGGAGGGGATGAGGAGCCCATGAGCAAGAAAGACGAGTGCGTCCTCGTCGTCGATGACGAGGAGAACATGGTCCACTTCCTCACCAAGCTCCTCGCGCACGAGGGGTACGACGTGGAAGGGGTCCGCTCCGGCGCGGAGGCCATGGAGCGCGCTAGGGCGACCGCCTACGACCTGCTGCTCTGTGACCTCAAGCTCCCGGGCGCGGACGGGATCGAGGTGCTGAAGGCGGTCCGCCAGGCCCTGCCCGAGGCCGCCGTCGTGATGATCACCGCCTACGGCACCATCCCTTCGGCCATCGAGGCCATGCGCGCCGGCGCCTACGACTACGTGACGAAGCCGTTCCGGGCCCACGAGATCCTGGAGGTGGTCGAGAAGGCCCTGGAGCGGATCAGGCTCAGACGGGAGGTCGAGCACCTGCGGAGGATGGTGGAGGAGCGGTTCGGCCTCGGCGGCCTCGTGGGGAAGAGCAAACCCCTGCAGGGGGTCTACACACAGATCGAGAAGGTCGCCCCCGGGCGCGGAACGGTGCTGATCCAGGGGGAGAGCGGGACCGGGAAGGAGCTGGTGGCAAAGGCCATCCACTGCGCGAGCCCGCGGAAGTCCGCGCCCTTCGTGGTCATCGACTGCGCGGCGATTCCGGAGTCCCTCCAGGAGAGCGAGCTGTTCGGCCACGTCAAGGGGGCCTTCACGGGCGCCATCGCCACCAGGCGGGGCCTCTTCGAGGAGGCCCACGGCGGCACGCTCTTTCTTGACGAGGTGGCCGAACTGGCCCCCGGGCTGCAAGCGAAGCTCCTCCGCGCCCTCCAGGACGGGGGGATCCGCCGCGTGGGCGATACGAAGACCCTCCACGTGGACGTCCGGGTCATCGCGGCCACCAACCGCGACCTGGCCGAGGAGGTGCGGGAGGGGGCGTTCCGAGAGGACCTCTTCTACCGCGTGAACGTCTTTCCGATTCACCTCCCGCCGCTCCGCGAGCGGCGGGAAGACATCCCTTTGCTCGTTGACCACTTCCTTCATCGCCTGACTCAGGAAGGCAAGGCGGCGCGCAAGAGACTCTTGCCCGAGGCGCTCCGGGTGGTGATGGCCTACCCGTGGTCCGGGAACGGCCGGGAGCTGGAGCATGCCATGGAGCGGGCCGCGCTGTTGAGCGATGGGGAGGAGATCGGCTCCCACGACCTCCCCCCGGAGATTCTGGCGCCCAAGGACGAGTTGACCATGATCCTGCCGGACCCCGGGGACTTTAAGGGGACCGTGGCGCGCGTCATCCGCGAGGCGGAGGTGAGCCTCATCCGCCGCGCGCTCGCCCGGACGGGGAACAACCGGACCGAGGCGGCGCGGCTCCTCGGGATCAGCCGGCGGGCCCTCGTCTACAAGCTGAAGGCCTACGGCCTTCGGGGGGCCTGAGGGAAGCGTTTGCCTCATGAAAATGAAGAGCTCGCCCGATGCGAATATGTCCGATTTGATGTAAAGGCGTTGGTGAGGGACGAGCCCATACGGCTCAACAAGGAGGGCGGGCGATGAGGACGAAGGGATGGGTGAGCGTGGTTCTGATCGGACTGGTCATGGTGGCGGCCTGGCCCGTACACGCGGGTCTTGATGACCTCGTGGGGGTCCGTGTCGTCCACGACATGGAGATCCAGTTCCTGATGGAGAAGCCGAAGGAGATGGTCATGCCGGCGGGGGCGATGGCCGGCCACGGGGCGATGACGAAGATGCTGCCGGCCGCCCAGGCGACCCATCACCTGGAGGTCAAGGCCTTCGATATCCTCTCCAAGGCCCCGATCCCCTACATGACCATCAAGGCGACGATCGTCAAGCTCGACGGCGGTCAGGTCATGACCGTCGAGGTCCCGCCGATGATCGGGAGCGCCTTCCACTACGGCGACAACGTGGCGCTGCCCGGGAAGGGGAAGTACCGGATCGACCTGGAGATCCAACCGCCCCAGCTCATGCGCTACGCGAACGCCAAGGAGCGGTGGACGGCGGCCCCGAAGCTCAGCTTCGAGTACGAGTACAAGTAACCGGCACCGCCAGGCCCCGGGCTGACCCCCGAGCTCAAGGCACCCCCGCGTCCCCGGGAGGCAGGATGGCCCACGAGTTCCGCTACCTCTTCACCCCGATCCGGGTCGGCCGACTCACCCTGAAGAACCGGATCTACTCCAGCGGCCACGCCGAGGCGATGGCCGAGGGGGGGAGGCCGACGGAGCGGCTCCTCCGCTACCACGAGGCCAAGGCGCGGGGCGGGGCCGCCCTGACCATCGTCGGGGGCTCCACGAGCGTCCATCCCTCCTCGCCCGCCTCCGCGTGGAACCTCCTCGCCAACCACGACGACTCGATCATCCCGGGCTACCGGGAGCTGGCCGCGGCGATCCACCGCCACGACTGCCTGGCCTTCACCCAGCTCACCCACCTCGGGCGCCGGGCCCGGTCCGACACCGAGGCCTGGCACGTGCTGCTGGCCCCCTCCCCGATCCCCGAGCAGGTCCACCGCGAGGTCCCCCACGAGCTCGAGCCCGAGCAGATCGCCGGGCTGGTTCGCGCCTTCGGGGCTGCGGCCCGCCGCTGCCGGGAGGGGGGCCTGGACGGGATCGAGGTCTCCATGGCCCACAACCACCTCATCGACCAGTTCTGGTCGCCGCTGTTCAACCACCGGACCGACGAGTACGGCGGGCCTCTCGAGAACCGGATGCGCTTCGCCTTCGAGGTCCTCGCCGAGATCCGGCGACAGGTGGGGCTCGACTTCGCGGTGGGGGCGCGGATCTCCGGGGACGAGCTCACCGACGGCGGCCTCACGGCCGACGACATGGCGGAGATCGCCCGGCGCCTGGCCGCCTCGGGGCTGGTGGACTTCCTCTCGGTCATCGGCGGGGGGGCCCACACCTATTCCCTCCAGGCCGCGGTGGTCCCGAACATGAGCTTCCCCAACGCCGTCTACGTCCCCTTCGCCGCGGCGATCAAGCAGGCGGTGCCGGAGTTGCCGATCTTCCACGCGGCCCGGATCGTGGACACGGTCCACGCCGACCTGCTCCTGGCCGAGGGGTACATCGACGTCGTGGGGATGACCCGGGCGCTCATCGCTGACCCGGAGCTGCCCCGGAAGGCCCGTCAGGGGCGGTTCGAGGAGATCCGCCAGTGCGTGGGGGCCAACGAGGGATGCATCGACCGGATCTACCAGGGGAAGCCGGTCACCTGCCTCCAGAACCCGGTGACGGGCCGGGAGACCGAGCTGGGTGAGCTCCGCCCCGCGGCGGTCAGGAAGAAGGTCGTGATCGTGGGGGGTGGCGTCGCAGGGCTCGAGGCCGCTCGGGTAGCAGCCCTCCGCGGCCACCGGGTGGTCCTCTTCGAGAAGGAGGCGGAGCTGGGGGGGCAGGTCCTCCTCGCCGCCCGCGCCCCGGCCCGCGCCGACTACGCCGGGATCGTCCGCTTCCTCTGGGCCCAGGTCGCCAAGCTCGGGGTGGAGGTCCGTCTCAGGGTGGAGGCGACCGCCGAGCTGGTCCTGGCGGAGGCCCCCGAGGCGGTGATCATCGCCACGGGCTCCCACCCCTACCTCCCCCCGCTCCCCGGCGCGGACGGCAAGCACGTGGTGACGGACCGGGACGTCCTCCTCGGGCAGGCGCGGGTGGGGGACCGGGTCGTCCTTGTGGACGACGTCCATACCCAGCAGGCCCTCTCCACCGCCGAGTTCCTGCTCGACCGGGGGAAGCGCGTGGAGGTGGTCTCGCGCCTCTTCTACCCCGGCCAGGAGAGCGGCATCACGTCCATCGTCCCCCTCTACACCAGGCTGTTCGCCAAGGGCGTGGTCCTCACCCCCCACGCCGAGCTCCGCGCCATCGAGGGCTCGACGGTGGTCGTCGCCAACGTCTACTCCGGCGCCGAGCGCCGGATCGAGGGGGTGGACACCGTGGTCCTGGCCATGGGGAGCCGCGCCACGGACCACCTCTACCGGACCCTCAAGGGACGGGTCGCTGATCTCCACGCCGTGGGCGACTGCGTGGCGCCGCGGGGGGTCCACCACGCGCTGCTCGAAGGGACCCGGGCGGCCCGGGCGATCTAGCGCGTGGGGTTCTGGGTCGTCGCCGAGACCTCGGGGGAGGGAGTCCACGAGGCCTCGCTGGAGGCCCTGGAGGCGGCGCGGGCCCTCGGCGACGGGCCGGGGCCGGCCGCGGTCGTCCTCGGCGGGCCGGTCCCCGAAGGGGTGCCGGGGCTCCTGGCCGCCCACGGCGCGGGTCGGGTCCTCTGCCTCGAGCACGAGGCCCTCGCCGAGTGGGGCCCCGGGCTCCACGCCGCGGCGCTGACCGCCGCCCTCGCCGCCGAGCGCCCCCGCGCCGTGCTCCTCGCCGGGGTGCGCCACCGACTGCCTCTCGGTCCGCTCACGTTCCGACGGGAGCCTGGAGGCCGTCCGGCCGGCCTTCGGAGGGTGTCTCCAGGCGACGATCGTCGTTCCCCGGGAGGTCCCCGCGGTCATCACCCTCCGCCCCGGGGCCATCGGTCTCGGTTCCCGGGAGGCCGACCGCCAGGCGGCCGTGGAGCGTCGTCCGGCCCGGATCGACGCTCTCGCGCCGGGTCTCCGCCGCCGCCTGATTCCCCCCGACCCGCGGCGGGTGGACCTCCGGGAGGCGGAGCGGATCGTCGCGGGCGGCCGGGGAATCGCCGGTCCTGAGGGGATCGCGCTCCTCCAGGAGCTGGCCGACCTCCTCGGCGCCGCGCTGGGGGCGAGCCGCGTGGCCGTGGACCTCGGCTGGCTCCCCTGGGAGCGCCAGATCGGCCAGAGCGGCCGGAGCGTCGCCCCCCGGCTCTACCTCGCATGCGGGATCTCCGGTGCCTCCCAGCACCTGGCGGGGATCCGCGGGGCGGGGACGATCATCGCCGTCAACACCGATCGGAGCGCCCCGATCTTCTCCGTCGCCCACCTCGGGGTCGTGGGCGACTGGCGGGAGGTGGTCACGGCGCTCCTGGAGCGCCTCGCCGCCCGCGGGGAGGCCAGGGGCCTGTCCCGGTAACGCCGATGCTGCTCGCACGCCCTGGAACCTCGGCTCGCGGATGGGTGGGGGCGGCGCACCCGTCTCGGGCTCGCCGGGCGGGGCCCCTCCTCCTTCGTTCTGAGCCCATTATCCGGCTTCCCCACCCGGCTCGCTCACGACGGGGACCCGCGCCGCTCCGCTTAACGTTCCGCTCGGGGCCAACGCCTCCCACTCGGGGGCTCGGAAGATCGGCAGAATGGGGCGTCAGCCCCCCTCCGAGCGACTAGATGGAGATCACCCGCGAGGTCTGGTGGAACGTCCCCGGCTGGCTCGCCCTGGCCCTCTACCTCGGCTCCGCCCTGACCGTCGGCTTCGCCGTCCGGGTCGCCCTCGGCCACGTCCGCCGATGGCTTCGGGGAAGGCCGCTGACGGCCGCCCGTCCCCTGGCGCCCGGTCGCGCGCTCCGGCGGGTGGCGGTCGAGGTCTTCGCGCACCGCCGGATCTTCGAGGATCCCGCGGCCGGCTGGGCGCACCTCCTGATCTTCTACGGCTTCCTCGCCCTCTTCACCGGCACCCTCATGGTCTTCGTCCACGACCGGCTCGTCCCGTTCCTCTTCGGCCCCACCTACCTCGTCTTCTCCCTCACCCTCGACCTCGCCGGCCTGGCCTTCCTCGTTGGGGTCGGCTGGGCGCTGGTCCGGCGCTTCGCGGGAGGGCCCGGGCGCCTCCCGCGCAGCGCCGAGGCGCTCTGGGTGCTCCTCCTTCTGGGGGCGATCGGCGCCAGCGGCTTTCTGCTCGAGGGGGCCCGGATCGCCGCCACCCGGCCGCCCTTCGAGGTCTGGTCGGTCGTCGGGTGGACCATCGCCCGGGGGGTGATCGCCCTCGACCTCCCGGCCGCGCCGCTCCACCGTTTCCTCTGGGGGCTCCACGCCGCGCTCTCCTGCGCCTTCTTCGCGCTCCTGATGGTCACCTTCCTCCGCCACATGGCGACCGCGCCGCTCCAGCTCCTGCTGCGCGAGCTGCGCCGGGTCGGCGCCCTCGCCCCGGCGCCGCCGGACGGGGGAGCACGGCCGCTTGCGCCTGAGTCCCTCTCCCGCGTCCAGCTCCTCGAGGCCTCGGCGTGCGTCCGCTGCGGCCGCTGCAGCGCGGTCTGCCCCGCGACCGCGGCGGGGAAGGCGCTCGACCCGCGGGGGGTGATCCGGAAGACCCTCCGGGCGATGCTGGAGGCCCGGCCGCTCGACACCCTCGTCACCCCCGAGGAGGCCTGGGCGTGCACCACGTGCGCGGCGTGCGTCCGCGCCTGCCCATTCGAGATCGAGGTGCTCGACAAGCTGGTGGACCTCCGGCGGCGCTGGGTCGAGCAGGGCGCCATCGACCCGGGCGCGGCGCGGGCGCTGGAGGCGATCCTCGAGCGCGGGAACCCCTGGGGCGCGCCGCCGGGCGAGCGGATGGCCTGGGCGGAGGGGCTTCCGGTCCGGGTCCTGGCGCCGGGCGACGAGGTCGAGGTCCTCTACTGGGTCGGGTGCGCGGGGGCCTTCGACCCCTCGGGGCGGCGGGTGACCCGGAGCGTGGCCCAACTGCTCCAGCGGGGCGGGGTGGAGTTCGGGGTGCTGGGGCTCGCCGAGTCGTGCACCGGCGACCCCGCCCGGCGGATGGGGGAGGAGGGGCTCTTCCAGGAGGCGGCCGCGCGCGTCGTGGCGGCCCTCGGCCGGGTCCGCTTCCGGCGGCTGCTCACCCACTGCGCCCACTGCTTCCACGCCTTCCGGAACGAGTACCCGGCCCTGGGCGCCCGCTGCGAGACGGTCCACCACACCCAGCTGCTGGCCGAGCTGGTGCGCGCCGGCCGGCTTCAGCCGGGCCCCGCCCTCGGGGCGACCGTGACCCTCCACGACCCCTGCTACCTCGCCCGCCACAACGGGGAGTCCCGGGCGGCGCGGACGCTCCTGGCGGGGCAGCCCGGTCTCGAGCTCGTCGAGATGCCGCGGAGCCGCGAGCGGACCTTCTGCTGCGGGGCCGGGGGCGGGGGGAACTGGATCGAGCTCCGCCAGGGGGAGCGGATCGCCACCCTCCGGATGGCCGAGGCGCGCGCCACCGGGGCCTCCGTCGTCGCCACGGCCTGCCCGTTCTGCACGATCATGCTGGAGGGGGAGACGGCCGGGCAGGGGATGGTCGTCCGCGACGTGGCGGAGCTGCTCCTCGAGGGTCAGCCGGCGTGAAGGCCCTCGTCCTCCTCCGCGAGGTCCTCGACGCCACCCTCCCCCTCGAGCCCGGTGACGGCCAGGGGCCTCGGGTGAAGGGCCAGGAGGCGATCCGGGTCCTGAACCCAGCCGACCGCGCCGCGCTGGAGTGGGCCTGTCGTCTCCGCCAGGGCGAGATCACCGCGCTCACCGTCGGCCCGCCCGAGGTCGAGGGGATCCTTCGCCTCGCCCTGGCCCGCGGGGCCAGCCGGGCGATCCGCGCGTGGGTCGGAGGGATGGAGGGATCGGACGCCCCGGCCCTGGCCAGGCTCCTCGCTCTCGCCGTCGATCGGCTCGGCCCCGACCTGGTCCTCACCGGCGACCGGAGCCTGGAAGGCGGGACCGGGCTGGTCCCGGGACTGCTGGCGGCGCGCCTGGGATGGCCGCACCTCGACGGGGCGACCCACCTTGGGCGCGACGGCGGGCGCATCGTGGTCCGGCGGCGCCTCGAGCGCGGGTGGCGGGAGGAGGTGGAGGCGACGCCCCCGGTGGTGGTCGCGGTGGAGGCCGGCTCGATCGAGCCGCGCTACGTGTCGGTCCGGGTCCGGCGCGAGGCCCTCGCGCGCCCTCTGGAGGTGTGGGGAGCGGCTCACCTCGGGGTGGACGTCGCGGCCGTGAAGGGGTGGGTCCGCTCGGAGGTTGCGTCCCTGGACTGGCCGCGGCCGCGACCGAGGAGGGTCACCCTGCCGGACGCCCGGCTCACCGCCGGGGAGCGGATGCGCCGGCTCATGACCGCAGGACCGACCCCGCTCCGGACCGGCGAGGGGAGGCTCCTCGAGGGAGGCCCCCGGGAGATCGCCGAGCGGCTCGTCCGCTTCCTCGAGGAGCGCGGCCTCCTCTGAGCCGCGCCCCGCCGGGACCCCCGGTGGCCCGCACGCCCGGACCTCCCCGTCGATGGGCCGTTCGCACCACGGAAATGATGGATTTGAGATATGGACTTCAGGGCCGGTTCGGGGCGGAAATAGGTCTCAAGCAGAGGTGTGAACGGCGTCGAGAGGGAGGGACAGCCATGGACCTCACGCGACGGGACTTTCTCAAGGGGACCGGAACGGGGGCCGGGCTCGCGGCCGCTGGGGCGATCCCCATACCGGCGGAGGCCTACACCCCGCAGCTGAAGACCCAGGGGACCAGGGAGGTCCCGTCCATCTGCTACTACTGCGCGGTCGGCT
>JACPHL010000135.1 GCA_016188625.1 Candidatus Rokuibacteriota bacterium
CCTCGGGCTCGGCTACCCCAAGGCCGCGCGCTTCATCGACCTCATGGAGCAGGACAGGGTCATCGGCCCGGGGGACGGGGCCAAGCCGCGCCAGATCCTGGTGGGCTTCGACTACCTCCACCGCCGCCCGGCCGGCCGCTAACCTTCCCCTGGATTCCGGAGTCCCGGCTGAGTACAATGGGTATGTTGATCGCCTGATGACCCGGAGAGACAACACCATGGAAGGGATGCGACTCAGCGAGTTCTTGCGACAGGCGGGCCGGCCCCAGGCCTTCGGGCGCCTGGTGGACGGTTCCGCCGCCTGCGCCGTCGCCCAGATCGTGGAGGAGGCCTTCGGGCTCGATCCCGCCAAGGTGGCGACCATGAAGGAGGCCGAGCTGCTGCGAGCGGTCCTGGCCGCGTACCGCATCCGGATCCCCCGGATGCGGGTGGCCTGCCGGAAGTGCGGGGGGCCGGTCCAGCTCCCGGAGCAGCTCTGGCAGTACGTCGTCCACCTGAACGACCAGCACCTGGCGCCCCTCCACGTCATCGCGGATGCCCTGGAAGAGCTGGGGCTCTAGCCGCTAGGTCCCCGTCCGAGTATCGCTGTGCGCTCGGATGCTCCGGACCCTTGGCTCGCGGATGGTATGGTCCGCTCCTGGCGCGGACTTGGCCCGCGTACCCTTGGGGGGAGGTTCGGAAGGGGGGCAGCGCCCCCCTCCGAGGCCCGCTAGCCCCGCGCAATGCATCACGGCGCGCGCGGACTGATCCTCAGCCTGCTGGTGGGTCTCGCCCTGCCCGCCGCGGGGGCTGCGGCGGACCTCGACGCGGTGGTCGCGCGCCTCGAGGCGACCTACGCCCAGCTCCGGGACCTCAAGGCCGAGTTCCGCCAGGTGAGCCACAACAAGGGCCTCGGCCAGACCATCGAGGCCGAGGGGACGCTCTTCCTCAAGAAGCCCGACAAGCTCCGCTGGGAGTTCCGGACCCCGACCCGGCAGGAGATCGTCTCCGACGGCGAGCGGCTCTGGATCCACACCCCGGACCTCCAGCAGGTCAACGTCGCCGAGACCCGCCGGGCCCTGGCCGGGCCGGCGGGGAGCTTCCTGGCGGGCCTGGGCCGCCTCCGGGAGAGCTTCAGCGTGCGCTTCCTCAACCCCGCCCAGCGGACCGACGAGGCCGGCCGGATTCTCCTCGACCTGGCCCCGAAGCAGCCCGAGCCCTCGCTGGCCCGGCTGATCGTGGCGGCGGACCCCGAGACGGGGCTCGTCCGGAAGGCCGTCGTCTACGACCAGTTCGGGAACACCGTCACCCTCACCTTCACCCGGGTCAGCGTGAACCCCGGGCTTCCCGACGCCCTCTTCGCCTTCACCCCGCCCCCGGGGACCGCGGTGGTCCCCGTCCCCTCGCTGCCCGGCGCCCAGTGAGCGCCCCCGGCCGATGAACACCTTCGACATCGTCTGCAAGATCGACCTCCAGGAGGTGGCCAACGCGGTCCACCAGGCCCAGAAGGAGATCGGCCAGCGCTACGACCTCAAGCAGACGCGGACCGAGATCGTCCAGGACAAGGAGGGGCTCGCCGTCACCACCGACGACGAGTACACCCTCCGGCAGGTCCTCGACGTGCTCCAGTCCAAGCTCCACCGCCGGGGCGTGCCGCTCAAGGCCCTCTCCTACGGGAAGGTCGAGCCGGCGGCGGGCGGGGCGGTGCGGCAGCGGATCGGCCTCCAGCAGGGGATCCCCATGGAGAAGGCCCGGGAGATCGTGAAGCTCGTCCGCGAGACCAAGCTCAAGGTCCAGGCCCAGATCCAGGGGGACCAGGTGCGGGTCTCGGGGAAGAACCGGGACGACCTCCAGGCCGTGATCCGCCTGCTCAAGGAGCAGGACCTCGGGATCGAGATGCAGTTCACCAACTACCGCTCGGACTGAGCCACCACCGCCCGGCTGCTCGGTTGCTCCAGGTGCCACACTTGTGATACACTTCATTTCGTCATGCCGGCCAAGAACCCGCGAGTAAACGTCGTCCTCGAGCGCCCAGTCTACGAGGCGCTCAAGCGCCTCGCTCAGCGGGAGGGGACCTCGCTCTCGCTGAAGGCGAGGGATCTCCTCCGCGACGCGCTGGAGACGTACGAGGATCTGGCGCTCGGCGTAATTGCCGAAGAGCGTGAGCGGACATTTGATCGGTCTCGCGCCCTCTCCCATCGTGAGGTTTGGAGGTCCAAGAGGCGCTGAGTGCCCTACACCCTTCGGTATCACCCGGAGGTGGCAGCGGACGACGTTCCTGACATTCCCGCGAATCTTCGCCGCCGCGTGTCCCGGGCTATCGAGACGCGGCTCACCGTGAATCCCGAGCGCTACGGCACACCGCTCAGGGGCGCGTTCAGAGGATACTGGAAGCTCAGGGTGGGAGATTACCGGGTCGTCTTCAAGATCGTCGGTTCGGAGGTCTGGACCCTGGCAATCCTCCACCGCAAGACAGTGTACGAAATGGTGACCACGCGCCTGGGATGGCAGCCGTGACCACGACGACAGTGATACCGCATGGCTAAAGTTCCACCAGATAAACAAGCGATTCTGGATGCGATCCGCAAGGTGGTCCACGACGGGCGGAAGCCGTCCAGAGCCCACCGGGCCGCGGTCCTTGCCCGCCGGGGGCTCATCACCCTGCCCCAGGGGACCCCTGATCTTTGCACCCGGCCGGTCGCCATCAGGGGAGAGCCGATCTCGCGGACCCTGATCCGAGACCGGCGATCCTGTTCCTCTGGCATCGCCGCGCCATGAAGGTCCACCTCGTCAGCCTCGGCTGCCCGAAGAACCAGGTCGATTCCGAGCTGATGCTCGGGTTCCTGGCCCGGGCCGGCGCCGAGCCCGCCCCGGTTGAGGAGGCCGACTGCCTCGTCGTCAACACCTGCGCCTTCATCGACCGGGCCCGCGAGGAGTCGGTCGAGACGATCCTGGAGCTGGCCCGGTGGAAGGCCCGAGGCCCAGCCCGCCACCTCGTCGTCACCGGCTGCCTGCCGCAGCGCTACGGCGGCGAGCTCCTGGCCGAGCTGCCGGAGGTGGACGCGATCCTCGGCACCGGGGAGCTTGACCGGATCGTCGAGGTCGTGCAGCGCCTGGACGGCCGGCGGGAGTGGGTCGCCGGCGCCCCGCCGGGCTACCTCTACCCCGCCACCGCGCCCCGGCGCCGCCTCGCCCGGGTCCCTTACGCCTACGTGAAGATCGCCGAGGGGTGCGACATGGGGTGCACCTTCTGCGCGATCCCGGCCATGCGCGGCCGCCACCGGAGCCGGCCGGTCGCCGACATCGTGGCCGAGGTCGAGGCGCTCGCGGCCGAAGGGGTGAAGGAGGTCGTGCTGGTCTCCCAGGACACCCTGGCCTACGGCCGAGACCGGCGCGGCGAGGGGGACTTCGGCGATCTCCTCCTCGCCCTCTCCGAGACGCCGATCCCCTGGATCCGCCACCTCTACCTCCACCCCGCCCACGTCCACGACCGCCTCCTCGCCAAGCTCGCCCGCGCCCGCGCTCTGCCGTACATCGACCTCCCGATCCAGCACGCCGACGACGGGATCCTCCGCGCGATGCGCCGGGGCGTGACCCGGCGGCGGATGGCCGAGGTCATCGCCGGCTTCCGCGAGGCCCTCCCCGGCGCGACGCTCCGCACCACGGTCCTGGTCGGCTTCCCCGGCGAGGACGAGGCCGCCTTCGAGACCCTCCTCGAGTTCATCGAGGAGCAACGCTTCGACCGCCTCGGGGTCTTCACCTACTCCCGGGAGGAGGGGACCCCGGCGGCCGCGATGGGCGGGGAGGTGCCGGAGGAGGTTGCCGCCGAGCGGTCCCGGCTCGTCCAGGAGACCCAGGACCGGCTCGCCTGGGAGCGGCAGCGGGCCCTCCTCGGCGAGGTCGTGGAGGTCCTGGTGGACGGCCCGAGCCAGGACCCCGCCTTCGCCTGGGAGGGGCGGACGCCAGGCCAGGCGCCGGAGATCGATGGGGTCGTCTATTTCCGGGGATCGCGCCTCGCCCCCGGCCGCTTCGTCCCCGTCCGGATCGTCGAGGTCGAAGGGTACGAGCTGGTCGGCGAGCCGCTCGCCCGCTGAGGTCGGCCTGGATCGCCCGGCGTTCTGGATCGCCACCTGCGCCGGGATCGGCTACGCCCCTGTCGCCCCGGGGACCCTGGCGAGCCTCCCGGTCGCCCTCCTGCTCTGGCTCCTCGCGCCCTCGGACCGGGCCGTCCTCGGCCTCGCCGTCGTCGCCGCCGGCCTCGGGATCTGGGCGGCTGGCAGGGTGGAGGCGGCCAGCGGGGTCAAGGACCCCGGCATCATCGTCGTGGACGAGGTCGCCGGGATGCTCGTCGCCGCCCTCGGCCAGCCGCGGAGCTGGGGGTGGCTCCTGGCGCTCTTCGTCCTCTTCCGGGGGTTCGACATCTGGAAGCCGTTCCCGATCCGGCGGCTCCAGGCCTGGCCCGGCGGGCTCGGCGTCGTGGCCGACGACCTCCTGGCCGGCCTTTACGCCAATCTACTCCTCCAGTTCGTGCGCCTTCTCGTCCAGTGAACGGCGCGGAGCTCCTCGTCCTCACCCCTGAGCCCGACTGGGAGGACGCCGGGACGGCGGCGCTGGCCCGGCTCCTGGCCGCCCGCGGGCTCTCCGTCACGGTCCGGCGCCTCGTCCCCGAGGAGGCCGAGGTCGAGCGCGCGCTCCGCCAGGCCCTCGAGGGGCGCGCCCTGGTCGTCGTCCTGGAGGAGGCGGCCGGGGCGCTCGCCCGGCGACTCCTCGCGCGCCTCCTCGGCTCCCGGCTGGTCCTGAGCGAGCGGCTGCTGGAGGCCCTCGCCGCTGACTTCCAGGCCCGGGGGCAGGCGATGCCCCGCGAGGCCGAGCAGCTCGCCCTGGTCCCTCACGGCGCCACCGTGCTCGCGCCCTCGACCGGAGGCCCCCCGGGTCTTCTGGTGGAGGCCCCCACCGCCCTGATCGCCCTCCTGCCCGCGGGCGCCCCACCCGGCCCCGTCCTCGATCAGCTCTGGCCGCGCTTCGAGGCGCGCGCCCGGCGGGAAGAGGTGACCGCGGTGCGGACCCTGAAGGCGATCGGGCTCGACCCCGGGGAGGTGGAGGCCCGCCTGACCGCGCGGCTCGGTGACCGGCCGGACCTCGCCGTCCGCTGCTACCCCCATCACGGCGAGGTCTGGGTGCGCCTGGTCGCCCGTGGCGCCACCGCCGCCGGCGCCGAGGCGACCCTCGCCCGTGTCGAGCCGGTGATCGCGGAGATCCTCGGCGAGGCGTGCTACGGGCGCGATGAGGAGCCGCTGGAGGCGGTCGTCGGGCGGCTGCTCAGGGAGCGGGGCCTCACCCTCGCCGTGGCCGAGTCGTGCACCGGGGGCCTCCTCGGGCACCGGCTCACCGAGGTCCCTGGCAGCTCGGCCTACTTCGAGCGGGGGCTCGTCGTCTACTCCAACGAGGCCAAGCAGGCCCTGCTCGGCGTCCCCGCGTCCCTCCTGGCCGCCCACGGGGCGGTCTCTCGGCCCGTGGCGGAGGTGATGGCGCGCGGGGTCCGGGAGCGGGCGGGGACCGACCTCGGCCTGGCGGTGACCGGGATCGCCGGCCCCGAGGGGGGGAGCCCGGCCAAGCCCGTGGGCACCGTCTTCATCGCCGTGGCCGGCGCTGACGGGGTCGAGGCGCGGGGCTTTCGGTTCGGCGGCGACCGGAGCGAGAACAAGGCCCTCTCCGCCCTCTGGGCGCTCGAGCTGCTCCGCCGCCACCTCCTCCGGCGCCCCCCCACGGGAGGCGTATCGGCTTGAGGTCAGGCGTCTCGATGGGGATTCACCCTCGTCGCCCGGACCCCTCGCGGGCCCCCGCAGAATCCCTGCGGAGCCACATCGCTCCCGCCGACCGACCGGCTGGCATCCTCCTTGCTGGCCGGAGCAGGGTGCCGGCGGCATGACGGAGCGGATCCGGAGCTTCATCGCCGTGCCCCTGCCGGAGGAGGTGCGCCGGGCGGTGGGGATGACCATCGAAGAGCTTCGGGGGTTCGGGGCCGACGTGGGGTGGGTGCGGCCGGAGAATCTCCACCTGACCCTCCGCTTCCTCGGCGAGCAGGGGGAGCGGGAGCTCGACCGGGTGCGGGAGGCGCTCGCCGAGGCGACGGCCGAGGCCTCGCCGTTCACGGTGAGCCTCCAGGGGCTCGGGGCCTTCCCGCTCCGCGGCACGCCGCGGGTCATCTGGGTCGGGGTCGCCGAGGGGGCGGATCAGCTGAGCGCGCTCCAGGCCGCGGTGGAGGCGGCCCTGGCCCAGCGGGGGTTCCGCCCCGAAGAGCGGGCGTTCCATCCGCACCTGACCATCGGCCGGGTGCGGGGGACCCGGGGCATTCAGGCCCTGGCCGGGGCCCTCGGGGACGAGCAGCTGTTCGGCGAGGCGGAGGTGGCGGTCGTCCACCTCATGCGCTCGGACCTCCACCCGGGCGGCGCGCGCTACTCGGTCCTCGGGGGTTTCGCGCTCGGGGGCCGCCGTTGACTTCGGAACGCCGGGTTCCGTAGAATGGCCTCGACGTTCGATCGCATCACGCACATGCGCTCCGGGTCCCGGGCGGATCGGGGAGCGTCGGAGGGGACGACGATGGCTGAGGGACGGGGAGACCGCCGCCAGGCGCTGGAGCTGGCCCTGACCCAGATCGAGCGGCAGTTCGGCAAGGGGGCCGTGATGCGGCTGGGCGCATCGGGCGCCCTCGAGGAGGCCGCGGTCATCCCCACCGGCGCCCTCACCCTGGATGTCGCCCTCGGCGTGGGCGGGATCCCGCGGGGCCGGGTCACCGAGATCTACGGCCCGGAGTCCTCGGGGAAGACGACCCTGGCCCTCCACGTCATCGCCGAGGCCCAGCGCCTGGGCGGCTACGCCGCCTTCATCGACGCCGAGCACGCCCTGGACGCGGCCTACGCCCAGAGGCTCGGGGTGAACACGGACGAGCTGCTGATCTCCCAGCCCGACACCGGCGAGCAGGCCCTGGAGATCGCCGAGCACCTGGTCCGCTCCGGCGCCATCGACGTGATCGTCATCGACTCGGTCGCGGCCCTGGTCCCCAAGGCGGAGCTGGACGGCGAGATGGGCGACTCGCTCCCCGGACTCCAGGCCCGGCTGATGTCCCAGGCCCTCCGCAAGCTCACCGCGGCCATCTCCCGCTCGGGGACCTCGGTCATCTTCATCAACCAGATCCGGGAGAAGATCGGGGTGATGTTCGGCTCCCCCGAGACCACCCCCGGCGGCCGGGCGCTCAAGTTCTACGCCTCGGTGCGCCTGGACATCCGCCGGGTCGAGACCCTCAAGCAGGGGACCGACCCCGTCGGGGCCCGGACCAAGGTGAAGGTGGTGAAGAATAAGCTCGCCCCGCCCTTCCGCGAGGCCGAGTTCGAGATGTTCTACGGCGAGGGGATCTCCAAGGAGGGGGCGGTCCTCGACCTCGCCGTGGAGCACGGCCTGGTGGAGAAGAGCGGGACCTGGTTCTCCTACCGGAACGAGCGGATCGGGCAGGGGCGGGAGAACGCCCGGAAGCACCTCAAGGAGAACCCCAAGGTCGCCGAGGAGCTGGAGACGGCGGTCCGCCAGGCCCTCGGCCTCAAGCCCGCCTCGGCCACGATCTAAAGGGGGGCCGCCGCCCGCCGTCCGTGAGCCTCACCCCGGCGGGACACCGTCCACCGCCTTACGCGTTATGCGGGCAGTGGGGGGGCTCCGCTGCTTGACAAGTGTTACCTCCCAGGGTAGCATCAATCCTTGGGGAAGATTCGGCGGGGTGGCTACATCTTCATCACCTGGAAGAGCGACCATTCCCCGCGGCACGTGCACGTGTATCGGGACGGCAAGCTCGTCGTGACGTGGGACTTGGACAACAAGAAACCCATGAAGGGGGAAGCGTCACGGAAGGTCGTCGAACTCATAGAAAAGCTCGAATCCGAGGGGAGGCTATGAAGATTCGATCCGTCTCGCCCAACAACCGGCGCAAAGCGTTCGAGGTCAGGACCTCGGCGAGGAGCTTCGCGTTTCCCTTCGCCAAGGTCGCCCCGCAGCCGACCGCCGACGATCCAGTTGTGCGGGTGTTTGTAGACAAGGAGCTCGGCCGTGAGGGCTTTACCTATGTCCTCAAGTCCGGCCGGGAGGGAACGGTCCATATCGAGCAGGTTCTGGAGTACAACCAGGATCCGGACTACCTTCGGGATCTCCTGCTCTACAAGCTGACCCTCGAGGCGCAAAAGCGCGTGGAGGCGAGCCAGTTGTCCAAGCGGGAGATCATTCGGCGGCTGGGTACGTCCGCGACTCAGTTTTACCGGCTTCTGGATCAGACGAACTACCGCAAGTCTGTAGACCAACTGCTGTCGCTCCTCCACGTTCTGGACTGCGACGTCGAGCTCGTTGTTCGGGCCAAGAGCGCTTGATTTCGCCAAACAGGCCGCATAACAGCGGCATGCAGCTGCCGGTCGGAGTAGTCACGTCCCATGCAGCGGCGGTACTGGCGGCTCCCGGCAAGGCGTTACACCTCCCCAGATCGGGGGGGTCTAGACCCGCCGGGGTCGGGGCGGGGCCGGCGGGCTCCCGCGGGGCCGAGGTGAGGCAGCGTTCCCCTCGGGTCCTCGATGCGGCCAGGGCCCGGGTCGTGGCCTATGAGCTGCTGGCCCGGCGCCCCTGGACCCGCAAGGAGCTGACTGAGCGCCTCCGTCGGCGAGGGGCGCCGGCCGCGGTTGCGGCCGAGCTGGTGGCCGAGCTGGAGCGCTCGGGCTACGTGGATGATCAGGCCTTCGCCCGGGGGTGGGCGGAGAGCCGGGCGCGCCAGCGGGCCCTGGGCCGGCAGCGGATCGCCGCCGAGCTGAGGGCGAAGGGGGTCGAGCGGGAGCTGATCGAGGCCGCCCTCAGGGAGACCTTCGGCGAGGTCTCCGAGGAGGCGCAGGCCCTCGAGGTCGCCCGCCGCCGGCTCCCGGCC
>JACPHL010000138.1 GCA_016188625.1 Candidatus Rokuibacteriota bacterium
ACGATGGACACCACCCTCGTCCCGGCGATCCGGCGGGTCGCGCGCGCCCGGGGGCTCGGCGCCGCCATGGAGTCGGCGCCGGGAACGGAGAGCCGTGGCTGAGCAGAGCGCGCGGGCGGTCGATCGCCCGACCGGGAGGGTCGGGCTCCCCCTGGTCGTCTTCGTCCTCGACGGGCAGGAGTACGCCCTCCACCTCTCCAGCGTCGAGCGGGTCCTCCCGATGGTGGCCGTGTCGCCGCTTCCGAAGGCCCCGACCATCGCCCTGGGGGTGATCAACCTCCACGGCCAGGTCGTCCCGGTCGTGGACATCCGCCGCCGGTTCGTCCGCCCCTCGCGGGACTACGGCGTGAGCGGTCAGCTGTTGGTGGCCAGGACCAGCCGGCGAGGGCTCGTCCTGCCCGTAGACGAAGTTCTCGGGGTCAGGGAGGTGCCCGTGGAGGGCGTGACCTCAGCGGACGCCGTCCTCCCAGGGATCGGTCACGTCGCCGGGATCGTGGCGCTCGAGGACGGCCTCCTCTTCATCCACGATCTCGACACCTTCCTCTCGCTGGACGAAGAGGGGCAGTTGACCGAGGCCCTCGAGGAGATGGAGGGATGAGGCTTTCGGGCGAGGTGTGCCGTGAGGTGCGGGCCCTGATCGCCAGCCGCCTGGGCCTGGACTTCCCGGAGAGCCGCCAGGCCGACCTGGAGCGGGGACTCCTCCGGGCCCTTCGTGCCTCCTCGATCCCAGCGCCGGAGGCGTATCTGACGTGGCTGGCCGCCTTGCCGGACGAGAGCCCGGAGTGGAGGAGGCTGGCCGGGCACCTCACGGTGGGCGAGACCTACTTCTTCCGCGACCGCGCGCTCTTCGAGGCGCTGGAGGGCGAGGTCCTGCCCTCCCTCATTCAGGTCCGCCGGTCGGAGGGCGTGCCCCGCCTCCGGCTCTGGAGCGCCGGGTGCGCCACCGGCGAGGAGCCCTACTCCCTCGCCATCCTGCTGGACCGCCTGCTTCCCGACCGAACCGACTGGGCCGTGACGATCCTGGCCACCGACATCAACCCGGTCGCCCTGGAAGCGGCCCGGAGGGCAATCTACCGGGAATGGTCCTTCCGGGAGACGCCCCAGTGGGTCCGGGACCGGTATTTCCACCGCCGGGGCGCGGAGACCTTCGAGGTGGACCCGGGGATCCGGCGGATGATCACCGTCGTGCCGCTCAACCTGGCCGAGGACGGCTATCCCTCCGTGGTCACCAACACCACCGCCATGGACCTGATCCTCTGCCGGAACGTCCTCATGTACTTCACCCGTGAGGCTCAACGGGCGACCGTGGCCCGGCTCCAGCGGGCGCTGGTGAGCGGGGGATGGCTGGCGGTGAGCCCGGCCGAGGCCTCGGCCGAGCTCTTCAGACCGTTGGCTCCCGTCAGTTTCCCCGGGGCCATCCTCTATCGGACGGACCACGCTTACGTCGTTCCTCCGCTTCCCAGCTGGCAGGCCGACACAGGCTTGCCCGATTCTCCGGCTCCCTTGCTTTCCGTGCCCATCTCGAGCGACCTGGTCACGCCGCCGTCGCCGGTCACGTCTTCCCTGGAGGAGCAGGCTGAAGCCCTTCCTCACACAGGGACGGATCTCCCGCGCGCCCGAGCCCTGGCCGACCAGGGGAAGCTCGAGGAGGCCCGCGAGCTATGCGAGGCCGCGCTGGCGCGGGACCGGCTCGATCCTGAGACCCACCTCCTGCTGGCCGCGATCTGCCAGGAGCGGGGGGAGATCCCGGCGGCCCTCGAGGCCCTCCGTCGGGCCATCTACCTGGCCCCGGACTCCGCCCCAGCCCACTTCCTCCTGGGCAGCCTCCTCCTCCGGCAGGGGCAGCAGCGACGCGGCCGGCGATCGCTGGAGACAGTGGTGCACCTGTTGAGTGGGGTTCCTCGCGATGAGGTCTTGCCCGGGGGCGACGGCCTGACCGCCAGCCGCCTCCTGGAGACAGCCCGGGCGTATCTGGAGCTGCGAGGATGAGAGAGGCGGGAGAGGGGATCGACTGGCAGCAGGCTTACGCCGTGCTGGAGCGGGCCCGCCGGGCCCTGGAGTCCGGGGACGAGCCTCCGGTCGAGGAGGTCCAGCGGATCTTGAGGGAAAGGGCTCGGGCGCTGGCGCGGCCGCTGGCCGAGGCCCCGACCCCGACCGACGTGGTGGGGCTTCTGGTCTTCGCGCTCGGGGGGGAGCGCTACGCGATCGAGACGGCTCACGTCCTGGAGGTGGTCCCTCTCGGGGAGCTGACGCCAGTGCCGGGTGCGCCGGCGCACGTCCTCGGGGTGGTGAACCACCGGGGGCGGATCCTGCCGGTCATGGACCTCCGAAGGCTGTTAGAGCTGGCCGGGCAAGGGGTTACCGAGGGGGGCCGGGTCGTGGCGGTGGAGGCCGGAGGGATGACGTTCGGGATCCTCGCCGACGCTGTAGCAGGCACCGTCCAACTCGGATCTCACGAGGTGGCGCCTCCGCCGGCGAGCCTCGCCGGCGATCGCCTGGCCTTCATCCGGGGCGTGACCGGCGAGATGGTCGCGGTGCTGGATCTCGAGGCATTGGCCCGGGACCCTCGGATCACCGTGAACGACGAGGTCGGCTGAGCCGAGCCTCCAAAGAGAGGGTGCGCCATGAGATGGACTGTCGGTCAGCGCGTTGCGGTCGGCTATGCGGTGATCCTCCTGCTCCTCGTGGTGGTGGCGGGGGTGGGCGCGTATGCGCTCTCGACCATTTCCGGCGCATTTCGGGAGTTGATCCAAGAGCAGGGACGAGACTTGGGGGAGGTCATACTGGCCGATGAGGCGATCGACTCGGCCAGCGGGAATTTTCTTCGCTACCTTTTGACTCCCGACGAGAGTTTTCTGAAAGGATGGCAGGACAGCCTCGCCGAGTCGGCTCGTCGCGCGGCCAACCTTCGCGACACCGGTGCCACGGCAGAATTGAAGGCCGGCTGGGAAGAGGTGCTTCGGGTCCTGAAGGCCTGGGAGGACGCGACGAGGGCCTCGATCAACGCGAGGAAGGCCGGCCGTCAGGCCGACGCCCTTCGAATCCTGGTAGAGGAGGTTCGGCCGCTTCGGACGCAACGGGATGCCCTGGTCGCCCGGCTCATCGGCTTGACACGGGCGCGCACCGAAGAGGGGGCGAGGTCGGCGGTCGCCGCGGCGTCCCGCGCCCTCTGGGCCGTACTCGTCGCCGCTGGGCTCGCTCTGGCCTCGGGGGTCGTCATCTCCGTAGCGTTGACCCGGTCCATCATCGGTCCCCTGCGCCAGACGATCGGGACCCTGGCCTCCGCCTGCTCTGAGATCCTGGCGTCCACCACCCAGCAGGCCTCCGGGACGTCGGAACAGGCCACGGCGGTCCAGGAGACCTCCACGACCGTGGACGAGGTCAGGCAGACCGCGCAGGTCTCGGCCCAGAAGGCCCGGGCCGTGGCCGAGGCCGCGCAGAAGAGCGCCCAGGTCTCCCAGGACGGGCGGCGCGCGGTGGAGGAGAGCGTCAAGGGGATGCAGGAGACCAAGGCGCGGATGGAGGCCATCGCCGAGCGGATCCTCGCCTTGAGCGAGCAGGGCCAGGCGATCGGGGAGATCATCGCCTCCGTCAACGACCTCGCCGAGCAGTCGAACCTCCTGGCCGTGAACGCCGCGATCGAGGCGGCCAAGGCCGGGGAGGCGGGGAAGGGGTTCGCGGTGGTGGCGGCGGAGGTCAAGGCCCTGGCCGAGCAGTCCAAGCAGGCGACGGCGCAGGTGCGGGGGATCCTGAACGAGATCCAGCGGGCCACCCAGGCGGCGGTGATGGCGGCGGAGCAGGGGGTGAAGGCCTCGGAGGCGGGTGTCGGGGTGGCCGCGCGAGGGGGCGAGGCGATCCGGCTGCTGACCGAGAGCCTGACCGAGTCGGCCCAGGCGGCGCAGCAGATCCTGGTCTCGGCCCAGCAGCAGGTGGCGGGGGTGGATCAGGTGGCCCTGGCGATGCAGAACATCCAGCAGGCCTCCTCGCAGAACATGGCCTCGACGCGGCAGGTGGAGCGGGCGGCGCAGGACCTGAACGAGCTGGCCGGGCGATTGAAGGCCCTCGTGGCGGCCTCCGGCAACCAGCGGCCCGGGTGAGGGAACAGGGGCCGATGAGGTCTAAAGGCCGAAGGCAGACTTGAGATGGGAATTCAGCTCGGCGAGAAGCGAAGGGCCGAGGTGGCCGAGCCGTCGTCGAACCCGCGATCTCGCGATGGTCATGAGCTTATCCAGTCGCACAACCGAGGTCTGTTTCAGCCCAGTCTCTCGAAACTCTGGGTGACCGACAGAGATCAGGAGGCGGGCGACAGCCACGGGTGCCTCAGGAACGACGGAAGAGAGATACGCGACGATGAGATCAGGTCCGGTGGGCTCCGGAGTCAGGATAACGGCGGGACGGACCTGCACGGCGGATAAATCGGTAAATGGGAACGGAACGAGAACCACATCTCCCTTGCGGAGCGGGCGTCTCAAACAGGCTCCCCGTCGTCAGGAGAGTAGAGATCTTCCACGGGCGCCTCCAGGAACGCGAAGCTCCCCTCATCTTCTGCCACCTTCGCGAGCAGTTCTGCAGGGAGATCATCCTGAACGGTGACCACAATGGAGACCCGCTGATGTTCTGGAAGCTCTACCGCGCCAAGCGGCTTGAATACGCCGTCCTCGAAGACAGCCTCGATCGTTCGATGCCCCATCTTCCTTCCTCCCTCAACGGTTCGTCAGAACCTTCCATAAACGTATGGGATTTCGAGTCAGGAGTCAAGGCTCGCGGCCGCGGGGAATCAGCAGCGGCCCGAGGAGGGATGGGCCGGCGGACGAGAGTCTTGCGGGCTTGTCGGAGGGCATAGGCTGAGCCGTGGCGAATCGCAGGGACGACCTCAAGGCGCGGCTCCTGGCCACCTTCCGGGTGGAGGCCGAGGAGCACCTCCAGGCCATCACGGCCAACCTCCTGGCCCTGGACCGCGGGCTCCCTCCCGCCGAGGCTCGCGAGAGGGTGGAGGCCGCGTTCCGGGCGGTTCACACCCTGAAGGGGGCGGCCCGCTCCGTCAGCCTCACGGACGTGGAGGCCATCTGCCAGGCGTGTGAGGGCGTTCTGAGCCGGATCACGCGGGGCCAGCTCATGCTTAGCCAGCCGATCTTGAGTCGTCTCCAGGAAGCGGTGGATGGCGCGGCCCGCCTCCTGGCCGGACGTGGGGACTCCTCGGCGGTGGGGGAGCTGATCGACCGTCTCGAGCGCGCCGCCGCCGAGCGGGCGGCTGACGCCGCGGGACCCGTCGAGACTCCGGTCCAGCCGGCCGAGGAAGCGCCGCCCGCGCCGGTCCCTGGCGGGCTCCCGCCCGCCGACACCATCCGGCTGGCCACGGCCAGCCTCGATGCGCTGCTCCTCCAGGCCGAGGACCTCCTGGTCCCCAAGCTCGCCGCCGAGGAACGGGTGCGGGAGACCAGGGCGCTGGTGGACACGTTGAATCGCTGCCGCGCAGTCATGAATCGAGTCCGGGCCGCGCAGGGACCTGGCGCTCATGGATCGGACGCCGGCCCGACGGCGGAGCTGGAATCGGGACTGCGGGCGATGGAGGCTCAGGCCCGGGAGCTGTTCCGCCGTCTCATCCTCGATCAGCGGGCGATCCGCAAAGGGGTGGATGGCCTGCAGGATGAGCTGCGGCGGATGAGGCTCACACCCGCCTCGGTCGTCCTGGACCTCTTCCCACGGATGGTCCGCGATCTGGCGCGGGAGCACGGCAAAGAGGTGGAGTGGATGGCGCACGGCGCCAGTCTCGAGGTGGATCGGCAGGTCCTGGACGCGATGAAGGAGCCCCTGATCCATCTCGTGCGGAACGCCATTGACCACGGGATCGAGCCGCCAGAGGCCCGGGCGCAGGCGGGCAAAGCTCTGCGGGGGCAGGTGGCCGTGGCCATCGCCTCGCTCGAAGGGGGCCGCATCGAGATCCGTGTGGAGGACGACGGGGGCGGGATCGACCTGGTCCGGGTGAGGGCCGCGGCCGTCCGGGCTCGCCTCCTGACCGCCGAGGAGGCCGACACCCTGACGGACGACGCCGCCCTGGATCTCGTCTTTCGCTCCGGCCTCAGCACCAGCCCCATCATCACCGACCTCTCGGGTCACGGCCTGGGCCTGGCCATCGTGAGGGAGCGGGTGGAGCGGCTCGGGGGCCAGATCCGGATGGAGACGCGGGCCGGCGCCGGGACGACGGTGCGGCTGACGCTCCCGGCGACGATCGCCACGTTCCGCGGTCTTCTGGTCCAAGCTGGCGGGCAGGGTTTTCTCCTCCCCACCGAGGCCGTCGAGCGAGTCATCCGCATCGCCTCGAATGAGATCGAGAGCGTAGAAGGGCGAGAGGCGATCCGCTGGAACGGACATCCCCTCTCCGTCGCCCGGCTCAGCGGGCTCCTCGGCCTTCCGGAGCAGGCTGACCAGCCCGAGGCAGAGGGCAAGCGGCCGTGCGTGATCGTGGGATCCGGCGAGGAGCGGGTGGGGTGTCTGGTCGAAGGGATCCTGGGGGACCTGGAGGTGCTGGTCAAGGAGCTCGGGCCGCCGCTGGTCCGGGTCAGGAACATAGCCGGCGCAGGTCTTCTGGGAACCGGTCAGGTGGTCCTGGTCCTCCGTCCGGCCGATCTCTTGAAGTCGATTCGGGAGCGTCCCCGCCCACCGGCGCCGCTGCCGGTTCCGGAGGAAAAGCGCCGTCACCCCGTCCTCCTCGTGGTGGACGACTCCATCACCACCCGGACGATGGAGAAGAGCCTCCTGGAGGCGGCGGGCTACCAGGTGCGGGTGGCGGTGGACGGGGTCGAGGCCTGGACCCTCCTCAAGAGCGAGGAGGTCGATCTCGTGGTGTCGGACGTGGACATGCCCCGGATGGACGGCTTCGAGCTGACGACCCGGATCCGGGCCGATCGGAAGCTGGCCGAGCTGGCGGTGGTCCTGGTGACGGCGCTCGAATCGCGGGAGGACAAGGAGCGGGGGATCGAGGTGGGCGCCAACGCCTATGTCATCAAGTCGAGCTTCGACCAGTCGAACCTCCTGGAGATCATCCGCCGGCTGGTGTGACCCCGGGGAGGGACCATGACCCGTGTCCTGGTGGCGGACGATTCGGCGACCGTGCGGGAGTACCTCGCGTACCTGCTGGGTGAGGACCCCGCGCTCGAGGTCGTGGGCACGGCCCGGGACGGCCTCGAGGCCGTGGAGCAGGCCCAACGCCTCAGGCCCGACATCATCGTCATGGACGTCCACATGCCCCGGATGAACGGCTTCGAGGCGACCCGTCAGGTCATGGAGCGCATCCCCACGCCCATCGTGATCGTCAGCGCCAGCATCAGCCGGGAGGAGGTGGCGCTGACCTTCGAGGCCCTCAAGGCGGGGGCCCTCACGGTGGTGGACAAGCCCGGCGGACCGGATCACCCGAAGCACGCCGAGAGCGCCCGGCGCCTCGTTGAGACGGTCAAGCTGATGGCGGAGGTGAAGGTGGTCCGGCGATGGCCGAGGGGCGAACGCCCGGCGCCGCCGGCCCCGCCCGCGGTCAAAGCTGACCGGAAGATCCGGCTTATCGCTATCGGGGCCTCCACCGGCGGGCCTCAGGTGGTTGCCGAAATCCTGAGAGGGTTGCCGCGTGAGTTCGGAGCCCCTATCCTCGTTGTTCAGCACATCGCGCCGGGGTTCACCGAAGGGCTGGTCGAGTGGCTCGGCCAGGGGACTCCTCTGGCGGTGAGGCTGGCCGAGGCGGGCGAGCCGGTCCGCCCGGGCACCGTGTATGTCGCCCGCAATGGCGTTCAGATGGGAATTACGGGGGATGGGCGGATTCGCCTGACAAAGGAGCCGGCGGAAGACGGTTTCTGCCCATCGGCTTCTTACCTCTTCCAGTCAGTGGCTCAAGCCTACGGACGCGCTGCGGTGGGCATCCTTCTCACCGGAATGGGGCGGGACGGCGCCAGAGGGCTCCTCAGGCTCCGGGAAGCCGGGGGGCTGACCATCGCCCAGGACGAGGAGTCGAGCGTGATCTTCGGGATGCCGGGGGAGGCCGTCCGCCTCGGCGCGGCCGAGCACGTGCTCTCCCCCGAGCAGATCGTCGTGACGATTCGCTCCCTCGTGGGCGGGTTGATGGGGAGGTGAGACGGACAGTCATGGAACGCAAGATCCTCGTGGTGGAGGACAGCCCGACCCAGGCCGAGCGCGTCCGCCTGCTCCTCGAGGGCGAGGGCTACCGGGTGGACCTGGCCTCGAACGGCCGGGAGGGGCTCGAGCGGGTGCGGACGGCGCCGCCGGACCTCATCATCTCCGACGTGATGATGCCGGAGATGGACGGCTACGCCTTCTGCCGGGCGGTGAAGTCGGCGGACCCGACGCGGCGGATCCCCTTCGTGCTGCTCACGGGGCGGAGGGGTCCGCTGGACATCATCAAGGGGCTCGAGGCCGGGGCCGACAATTTCGTCACGAAGCCCTTCGAGGACGACTACCTCCTGGAGCGCCTCGCGCGGATCTTTGAGCAGCTTGAGTTCCGCCGGAAGGGCCAGCTCGAGGTCGAGGTGATGATCCACGTCGGCCAGCGGGAGATCGCGGTCTCGGCGGACAAGCAGCAGATCATCGAGCTGCTCTTCTCGACCTTCGAGGAGCTGGCGCGGGTGAATGACCGGCTCCTCGCGGCCCAGCGCCTGGTGGAGGACTACGCCCGGAACCTCGAGGCGAAGGTCGCGGAGCGGACCCGGGAGCTCCGCAGCCTCTTCGACGGCGTGCCCATCGGACTCTATCGGACCGGCCCGGACTGGCGCATCCTCGACGCGAACCCCGCCATGGTGCAGATGCTGGGCTACCCAGACCGGGAGTCTCTGCTGGGGGTCAACGCGGCCGACCTCTATGTGAATGCCGATGATCGCGAACGGTGGAGGACGCTCATCGAGCGCGAGGGGGTCGCGCGCGGCTTCGAGGTCCTGATGCGGCGCCGAGACGGGTCGCTCTTCTGGCAGCGGATCAACACCCGCGCCGTCCGGGATTCCGAGGGCCGGCTGCTGCTTTACGAAGGGGCCAGCGAGGACATCACCGATCGGAAGAGGGCCGAGGAGGAGGTCGAGCTCCTGCAGGAGCTGGCGCTCGCCGTCCGCGAGGCCGAGACGGTCGATGCCGCTTTCACCATGGTCCTCCGCAGGGTCTGCGAGGCGACCGGCTGGGGCTTCGGCGAGGTCTGGGTGCCCGTTCCAGAGAAGACCCACCTCAAGGTGGATGCGGCGTGGTGCGTCGGCGGGGCTCATCTCGATGCGATGAGGGCCGCCGCTCAATCGATGGTGCTCGCGTACGGGGAGGGGATCCCGGGTCGCGTCTGGGCGTCGAGGCAGCCGGTCTGGCTCGAGGACGTGACGCAGGACCCCAACTTCCGGCGAGCGACGCTCGCCACCCGGTTCGGGATGAAGACCGCGATGGCCATCCCCATCCTCATCGGAGACGAGGTCGTCGCGGTCATGATGTTCCTCTCCTTCGAAACCCGGGCCGAAGACGCCCACCTGATCCGGCTCGTGTCGGCAGCCGTTGGTCAGCTGGGCACGGCGATCCAGAAGAAGCGCGCCGAGGACACGCTGCACCACACGCAGCGGATGGCCGAGATGGGGTACCTCCTCGCCGGCGTCGCCCACGAGCTGAACAACCCGCTCTCGGTCGTGGTCGGCCAGACGGCCCTCCTGCGCCAGGCCCTCGGGGAGGACCCGCTCGCCGAGCGGACCCGGAAGATCGCCGACGCCGCGGAGCGCTGCTCCCGCATCGTTCGGAACTTCCTCGCCCTGGCCCGCCAGCGCCCGACCGAGCGGGCCCAGGTCCGGCTCAATCAAGTCGTGCGGGAGGCCGTCGAGCTGCTCGCCTACCAGCTCCGCGTGGACAGCGTCGAGGTGGAGGACGCCCTGGCGCCCGACCTGCCGCCCCTCTGGGCCGACGGGCAGCAGCTCCACCAGACGGTGGTCAATCTCATCACCAACGCCCGTCACGCGATGCGCCAGACCCCGCCGCCCCGCCGCCTGACGCTGGCCACCAGCCACGACCGGGAGGGCCAGCGGGTCCGGCTCCAGGTGAGCGACACCGGCCCCGGGGTCCCGCCGGAGATCGGGGCCAAGATCTTCGAGCCCTTCTTCACCACGAAACCCCTGGGGGAGGGGACCGGGCTCGGCCTCTCCATCTCCAGGAGCATCGTCGAGGAGCACGGCGGACAGATCCGGGTGGAGAGCCGCCCGGGGCAGGGCGCCACCTTCGTGATCGAGCTCCCCGTCGAGCCGGCCCCGGCCGTGGCGCCGGAGCCCGGGCCCGCCGAGGCGCCGGCCGCGCCCGAGCCCAGGCGGATCCTGGTGGTGGACGACGAGCCCGAGATCGCCGAGCTGCTGGCCGAGGTCCTGACGGCCGAGGGGCACCGGGTCGAGACGGTGGGCGACGGGGCCACGGCCCTGGCGCGGCTCCGGGAGCGGGGGTATGATCTGGTCGTGAGCGACCTCCGGATGCCGGGGCTCGACGGCCCGGCCCTCTACCAGGTAGTCCAGCGCGAGGTCCCGGCGCTGGCGCGGCGCTTCATCTTCATCACCGGCGACGCGCTGGGGCGGCAGGTCAAGGAGTTCCTCGAGCAGAGCCAGGCCCCCAGCATCGCTAAGCCCTTCTCGTTCGAGGAGGTCCGCCGCGTGGTCCGGCGGGTCCTGGAAGGGGCGCGATGATGCGGGAGGGGGCCCCGGTCGTCCTCGTGGTCGAGGACGAGCCCGTGGTGCGGGAGGTCCTGGCCGAGCAGCTCGGGGAGCTGGGCTACCGGGTCCTGACTGCGGCCTCGGCGGAGGCGGCGCTGGAGGTCCTGGACGGGACGACGCCGGACCTGGTCCTCACCGATGTCCACATGGGGGGGCTGAGCGGGGTGCAGCTCTGCCGGCGCCTCAAGGCGGACCCGCGCCTTCAGCTCACCCCGGTGGTGATTCTGACCGGGGTAG
The DNA here is from genome assembly GCA_016188625.1 of Candidatus Rokuibacteriota bacterium. Taxonomy (GTDB): domain Bacteria; phylum Methylomirabilota; class Methylomirabilia; order Rokubacteriales; family JACPHL01; genus JACPHL01. The sequence goes on from JACPHL010000138.1 coordinate 10,950, forward strand.
CGGACCTGGACTCCCGGCTGGCGGGGCTGGCGGCGGGGGCGGACGATTTCTTCGCCAAGCCGGTGGAGTTCGTGGAGCTCCAGACCCGGCTGGGGGCGCTCCTGCGGGTGAAGTTCCTCCTGGACCAGCTGGAGCGGGCCGAGGGGGTGATCACGACCCTGGGGCTGACGATCGAGGCGCGCGACCCGTACACGGCCGGGCACTGCGAGCGGCTGGCGCGCTATGCCGTGGCCCTCGGAGAGGCCCTGGGGGTGGATCCACCGACCCTGAAGGCCCTCAAGCTCGGCGGCTACCTCCACGATTTGGGGAAGATCGCCATCCCGGACGGGCTCCTGCTGAAGCCGGGGCGGCTGGATCCGGAGGAGCGGAAGCGGATCCAGGTGCACCCGGTGGTGGGGGCGGAGCTGGTCGTCGGGCTCAAGACCCTCGAGGCGGTGCGCCCGCTGATCCGCCACCACCACGAGCGGTGGGACGGCTCGGGGTACCCGGAGGGCCTCGAAGGCAAGGCGATCCCGCTGGGGGCGCGGATCATGGCGGTGGTGGACGTGTACGACGCCTTGCGGACGGCGCGGCCGTACAAGCCGGCGCTCCCGCGGGAGGAGGCCATCGGGATCCTGCTGCGGGAGACCGAGGCGGGACTCTGGGAGGCGCGGATCACCACGACCTTCCTCGAGCTGCTCGAGGAGCTCGACCCCCCTTCCTGATCGCCGTCGTTCGGACCCGGTTGCCCGCTTCTCCGGCGATGGGACCTCGCGTATAATACCCCTGCCATGGGCGAGCCGGACCCCGCCCTCATCCTGGTCGCCGACGATGATCGCCAGGTCCACCTCCTCGTCCGCGAGATCCTGGAGCGGGAGGGCTTCCAGATCGTGACGGCGGAGGATGGGGAGCGGGCGCTGGAGCTGGCCGTGGAGCGGCGGCCGGCGCTCATGATCCTGGACATCATGATGCCGAAGATGGACGGCTACGCCGTGCTGACCCGCCTCCGCGGCCACGCGGCGACCCGGGAGATCCCGGCGATCGTCCTCACCGGCCAGACCGAGGAGATCTACCATGGCCTGAGCGAAGGCCTGGGGGCCATCGCCCACCTCACCAAGCCCTTCACCCCCGAGCGCCTGGTCGCGGAGGTCCGCCGGCACCTCCCGGGGAAGGGTTCGTGAGGCAGGCCGTGGGCGTCCGGATCGGGAAGATCCTGGTCGATCGCGGGTTCATCACCGAGGCCCAGCTCCAGGAGGCCCTGCGCCGCCAGAAGGAGAGCGGAGGGCGCGTCGGCGAGATCCTGATCGAGATGGGCGCGCTGACCCAGGACCAGCTCAACTGGGCCCTGGGCGAGCAGCTCGGTCTCCCGTACGCTGAGCTCTCCCAGGAGATGGTGGACCTGGAGGCGGCCCGTGCCCTCCCCGAGGAGCTGCTCCGGCGCTACCAGGCCCTGCCCATCTTGAAGGTGGGGAACGAGCTGACGGTGACCCTGGCCGACCCCACCAACCGGCAGGCGGTGGCCGACATCGAGGCCCTCACCGGCGCCAGGGTGACGGTGGCGATCGCCTCGGCGGCCGTCATCACCCACCTCCTCGACCTGGCCTTCCCACCGGCGATGGTGCGGGAGGGGGTCCGCTATTGCGAGATCTGCCCGCCGGGGTACCAGCAGCCCGAGGCCCTGACGCGCGACACGAGCGGCGTCGCCGCGGTCTACGCCTTGCTCCTGGCGGCGGTGCGGGAGCACGCGACCGAGATCCACATCGAGCCCCGGGAGGCGGAGATCCGGGTGCGCTACCGGGTGCCGGGAGGGCTCAGGGAGCCCGCGAGGTTTCCGGCCCACCTCGGCGGCGCGATCGCCACCCGCCTGCGGATCCTGGCCGGGGTGCGCCCGGAGCACGGATGGCAGCGGAGCCGGATGCGGACCCGGCTCGACGAGCAGGAGCTCGAGCTCGAGCTGCTCTTCCTCCCGACCCGGCGGGGCGAGGCGATCACCATCTGGCTTCGCCGCCGGGACCTCGGCCCGCCCGATCTCGAACAGCTCGGCCTGCCGGCCCGCGCCGGCAAGACGCTGACCCGGTTCCTCCGAGACGGCCGCGGGCTCTTCCTGGTGTCGTCGCCCGACCCGGGAGGCCTGGCGGCCGGCCTCTACGCCCTGGCCCGGACAGCCGCCAGGGAGGGGAAGCGGGTCGTCACGGTGGAGCGGGTGGCCGCCTTCGAGGTGGCCGACTTCGTCCAGGTGGAGATCGAGGACGGGATCGAGAGGGCCACCATCGAGGCCCTCGCTCGCCCGCCGGAGGTGGCGCTCGTGGAGGACGTGAGCGCCGGGGCGGTCTGCCTGGCCGCCGCCCGGGCCGCGGAGCGGGGGAGCCTGGTGATCGGCGGGCTCCCGTTCGCGACCCCCTCCACGGCCTGGCAGCACCTCCTCTCCCTCGACCTCCCCCGCCCGCTCCTGGCCGCCTCGCTGCGGGCGCTCCTGACCGTCCAGCGGGAGGAGGAGCGGTGGGCGAGCGCGCTCTTTCCCGTCAGCGATCGCACCCGGCGCCGCCTCATTCAGGGGCCGGTCCCGTGGACATTGCCGACCTCCTGATCCAGACCAAGGAGCGCGGGGCCTCCGACCTCCACCTCTCAGCGGGGTCACCCCCCATGATTCGTCTTCATGGTGTGATGACGCCGCTCGATGGAGCGCCGCTGGGGCGTGAGGACGTCCACCGGATGATCTACGAGGTCCTGAACGACGACCAGCGGCGGATCTTCGAGGAGCAGCGCGATCTGGACTTCGCCATCGAGCTGGGAGACGTCGCCCGCTTCCGGGTCAATGTCTTTCACCAGCGCAACGGCGAAGGGGCGGTCTTCCGGGTCGTCCCCACCCAGATCCGCTCCTTCCAGGAGCTGGGGCTCCCGGACATCGTGAAGACCCTCGCCACCCGGGAGAACGGCCTGGTCCTGGTGACCGGCCCCACGGGGAGCGGGAAGTCCACGACGTTGGCGGCCATGGTGGACCTGATCAACTCGACGCAGAAGAAGCATATCATCACGCTGGAGGATCCCATCGAGTTCGTCCACCGCTCCAAGAACTCGCTGGTGAACCAGCGCGAGATCGGCCCCCACACCCGCTCCTTCGCCACCGCGCTCAGGGCGGCCCTCCGCGAGGACCCGGACGTGATCCTGGTGGGGGAGATGCGGGACCTCGAGACGATCAGCCTCGCCCTGACCGCCGCCGAGACCGGCCACCTCGTCCTGGCCACCCTCCACACCAAGAGCGCCCCGAAGACGATCGACCGGGTCATCGACGCCTTCCCCCCGGCCCAGCAGCAGCAGATCCGGACCATGCTCGCCGAGTCCCTCCAGGGGGTGATCTCCCAGATGCTCCTCCCCACCCGCGACGGCAAGGGGCGGGTGGCGGCGCTGGAGATCATGGTGGCCACGATCGCCATCCGGAATCTGATCCGGGAGGCGAAGATCCACCAGATGCCCTCGGCGATCCAGACCGGGACCCAGCTCGGGATGCAGAGCATCGAGCAGTCCCTCCGGAACCTGATCATGCAGGGACGGGTCGCCAAGGACCTGGCCGAGGCGCTCCTCCAGTCGAGCGCGGCCGGGACGAAGCCCCAGGGATGATGCTCGACCAGCTCCTCCGGACGATGGTGGAGGCCGGCGCCTCCGATCTCTACCTGGTCGGGATGAGCCCGCCGCGGCTCCGCGTCGAGGGGGTCACCCGCGTCGTGGACGGTGCCGCCCCGCTCTCCGGCCAGGACCTCGAGGCCCTGCTCGCCGAGGCGCTGGACGAGGGGCGGCGGCGCCGGTTCACCGAGGCCCGCGAGCTGAACACCGCCGTGGTGCGCCCGGGCCTCGGACGGTTCCGGCTCAACTGCTACCGGGCCCTCGGCTCGGTGGGGATGGTGCTCCGCCGGGTGCGGGAGGAGGTCCCCCCCCTGGAGGCCCTCGGGCTCCCCCTGCGCCTCGGGGACCTCACGCTCGAGCGGCAAGGGCTCATCCTGGTGGTCGGGCCGGCCGGGACCGGGAAGTCCACGACCCTGGCCGCGATGATCGACTACCGGAGCGCGAACCGCCATGGCCACATCGTCACGGTCGAGGACCCTATCGAGTTCGTCCTCCCCCACCGCCAGAGCGTGGTCTCCCAGCGGGAGGTCGGCATCGACACCGCCTCCTTCGAGGCGGCCCTGACGAGCGTCCTCCGGCAGGCCCCCGACGTCATCTTCATCGGCGAGCTCCGGGAGTCCGGGACCGTCACGGCCGCGCTCCACGCCGCCGAGACCGGCCACCTCGTCCTCTCGACGCTCCATGCCACCAACGCGACCCAGGCGGTGGAGCGGCTCCTCCACTTCTTCCCCACGGAGGTTCAGCAGATCGTCCTCCTCCAGCTCTCGCTGGTCCTCCGGGCCATCATCGCTCAGCGGCTGGTCCCCGGGGCCGATGGCGCGGGGCGGATCCCGGCGCTCGAGATCATGCTGGGGACGTCGCGGATCCAGGCCCTGATCCGCCGGGGGGAGCTGGAGGGGCTACGGGCTGCGATCGAGGAGGGGGTGCAGGACGGCCTCCAGAGCTTCGACCAGGCCCTCTTCGCCCTCTACCGGGAGGGAAAGGTGAGCGCCGAGGAGGCGGTCCAGTTCGCCGACAGCCCCAACAACCTCCGCCTCCGGATCAGGGGCATCCGCTGACCCTTCTCGCCCGACGAAAATTCTTGACAGTCTCCCGCCCACCCGGGCTACATTGGCGTTGACTCCACACATAGTTACCGTTGATCCTCTGGAGACCGTTGTGGCGCACGGGAACGGGCAGTCCAGAACACTCGTGGGCGAGGCCGGAGGGCTCGAGAGTCGTACCCCACCGGCATCGGGGGGACCGGTGCCGGCGGATCCGGTCGCCTCGGCGTTCACCCCGCCCTCCCGTCCAGCCCGTCCCCTCGCGAGGCCCCGGGGGTGGGACTTCCTCCTCCGCCGATTCGTCCGGGACCACGGCGTGCCGGTCGTGCTCGCGGCCCTCTTCGTCGAGTTGCAGCACGCCCGCTGGATCACCATCGTCCCCGTGGCTCCGACCCTGGTCATCGGGTACGGCCGCGCCGGGCTTCTCCTGGCCGCGGTCGCGGCGTTCGTCGCCAGCAGCGCCTTCATCCGGGAGAATCAGGACTACGGGGTGGGGAGCTTTGTCCTGACGGTCGTGGTCGCCTTTGCGCTGCTGCCGCCCATCATCAGCGACCCGTTCCGCTACGCGCTGGGGCTCCGCCCCCCCCAGATCCAGATCGTCCTGGTCTTCGTCTACCTCGGCCTGCACCTGGCGGCCGGGATCTTCATCGGCGGCCTGTGGACGGTCGTGGTGAAGACCTTCTACCGGTAAGGCCGACCCGCGCCCGCGGGGACCTCGCCTGATCGCTCGTCGCGACCCGGATCGCCCCCTTCGGGTCTTGGCCCCCGATTACCGGCGCCTCGGCGGGTCTAACCCCGTCGGGTCCCGGGCGAGCCCCCTGCTGACGGGTTTTGTCTGCGCCCACCAAATTTTGTCAATGGTCGGGTGCTCGTTCCCGGCCCTGCCTCGATCGCCGCCGCGCCTCGACACGCGCCTCATCTCCTTGACAGATTGGGCCGCCATCGTCCGGTCTCCCCGCCGCTCTCTCCCCCGCGTCTAAGCCGGCATGGAAATTGCTGGAACGTAGTGGTTACCCTGCCGGAGCCCGAGAATCCCCATCCAGGGGGGGACTCGTGGCAGGAGGTGGCCGGCGGATGGCTGGTCAAGGTCCACAACGGTTCGTCCGGGAGGGCGGAGGGCCTCCCGGGTCGCGTCGTCGCGGTGGGGATTCGAAAGCTTGACTTAGGTAATTACTCTTAAGTACAATGCCCCCGCATCTTGGAAAGAGGCTGAAGGTCCTGCGAAGGCGGCGGGGCATGACGCAAGCCGCGCTGGCGCACAGGGCGGGGCTCTCGCTGGGCTATCTCGCGCGGCTGGAGCTCGGTCGCCATGACCCGAGCCTCACGACATTGCGAAAGCTTGCCAGGGCCCTGAAGATGACGGTGGCCGACCTGACGGGCTAGCCGTTAGTCCCGGCCACATGCGGCAGCCACAGACGGCCTTTCGCCCGCGTCCGTGATGGATATCCGCCCCCTCCTTTTCGAAAAGCTGGCCGAGGTCCGAACGATCATCGAACGCCTGGGCCAGCAGGGCGAGGTCGGGCGCGCCCCCCTGGAGTGGGAGAAGGGGTATGCGAGGGCCCTGGAGGACATGCTGGCGCTCAAAGGCATCTCCCTGCGGCGGTCGCCCCGCCGCACGACGATGATCGCCGCGGAGATCGCCCGAAAGCTCGCGGCGCCGGGCGCCCCCCCCTCGGAGAGCGGGACGATCACGGATTTGAGTCTCGATGGGTGCAGTCTTGCCACGATGATGGAGGTCGCGGTGGGGGACCTGGTCGTCCTCACCTTTACCTTGCCCGAGCCGTTCGTGACGGTGAGGGTCGAAGGCTGGGTCCGCCGGGCCGACCGCATCGACGGGACGCTCGCCGTCGGCGTCGAGTTCATGGAGCCCCCCGAGGAGGTCTCCGGGGCGCTGAAGCGGTTCCTGGACGCCGCTCTGGAAGCCGATCCCGAAGGCCGACCGTGAGCCCGCCGCGCGAGGCATAGAGCGCCGGTAGAGGCGCTCGCTCATCCGCACCCCGAGGCGTTCCCTCCCGTCGTTGACACCCCCCGGCCCCTCTGCTATGGTCAGCCCGAGGGGCGGGCCATGGCGCTGACGGCGGAGGCGGTCAAGGCGAAGGCGCGGGCCCTCGGGGCCGACGGCGTGGGGATCGCGAGCGCCGCCGTCCTGAACGCCCACCCGCCGGACCCCAAGCACCCCCAGACCCCCGAGCGGATCTTGCCCGAGATCCGGAGCTGCGTCGCCTTCTTCAAGCGGATCCCCGCCGGCGTCTTCCGGGCGCGAGACAACGCCTGCATCCACCACGTGGACCAGCTCGTCCTCCGCGAGATGGACAAGATCGGCTACCGCCTGGCCCGTTACCTGGAGGCCGAGGGGCACTGGGCCTTCCAGACCGCGGCGCAGGAGACGGTCTGGGAGATGAAGAACGCCAGCTACGGCTTCCTCTCGACCCGTCACGTCGCCATCGAGGCGGGGCTCGGGACCCTGGGGCTCGAGCTGAACCTCCTGACCAAGGAGTGCGGCCCCCGCTGCTACACCACCGTGGTCCTCACCAACGCCGAGCTGGAGCCCGACGGGAAGATGACCGAGCAGATCTGCATCGGGGAGCCGTGCTCGCGCTGCCTCTACTCCTGCCCGGCCGACGCGGTCCTCCACTGGGGGATCGACAAGCGGGCCTGCGCCACCTACGCCCAGGAGTTCGGCTTCGCCACGATCCTTCGCCTTTTCCGCGGCTTCATCGCGGCGCCGGGGCCCGAGGCGCGGCCGGCGCTCCTCCGGAGCGTCCACGCCTTCGGGATCTGGCAGGGGCTCCTCCGGGTCGTCGGTGCGTTCGGCGACTGCCCGAGGTGCCTCGCGGTCTGCCCGGTGGGGGACGATTACCATCGCTTCCTCAAGGAGGAGCAGCGGGAGATCCCGGAGAAGACCGACGCCAAGGTCGCCCTGGGGCGGCAGTGGCGGGAGATCAGGAAGAAGGGCGAGCCGATCCCGGGGATGGCCGAGGGCAGGATCCGCTGGATCGGGGAGGCCGGCTACGTCCCACCGGCCAGGGCGGGGGCGGAGCGGTGAGCCTCACCGCCGAGGCGGTCAAGGCCAGGGCCCGAGAGCTGGGCGCGGACCTGGTTGGGATCGCGCGCGGCGAAACGCTGAACCGCCACCCCCCGGATCCCCGGCGCCCCCAGACCCCGGAGCGGATCACCCTGGAAGATTCCCGATCCGTCATCGTCCTGGCCCGCCGGATCCTCACCGGGCTCAGCCGCCTCAAAGGCTCGGACGACCGCCACAAGCAGTACTCCACCGAGCTGATCCTCGCCGACCTCGAGGAGATCTCCCTCAAGCTCATCTACTTCCTCGAAGACCACGGCCACCCCGCCATCACCGTCCCGCCGATGCACTTCGACCCTCCGAGCTACGACCCGGGCGGCGACTCCCGCGGTCCGCTCTCGCTCCCCCACGCGGCCGTCGAGGCCGGGCTCGGAACCCTCGGGCTCAACCTCATGCTCCTGACCCCGGAGTTCGGCCCGCGCGTCCTCCTCGCCGGCGTCCTGACCTCCGCCCCGCTCGAGCCCGACCGGCCGCTCGACACCCCCCTCTGCCTCGGCGAGGCGTGCGGCCGCTGCCTCCTGGCCTGCCCCGGCGACGCCATCCTCCAGTGGGCGCTCGACAAGGCCCGCTGCGCCCCCCACGCCTCCCCCTACGGCTTCACCTACCTGACGCGCCACCTCGAGCAGGTCGTCAAGGCCGAGACCGCGGAGGAGCAGCTCGCCCTCCTGAAGTCCAAGGAGTCCTTCATGGTCTGGCAGTCGATCCTGCGGGGGGTCGGCGTCTACTCGGGGTGCACCCGCTGCGTGGATGTCTGCCCGGTGGGGAAGGACTACGAGGAGATCCGAGACGTCCAGGAGGAGATCCCGGAGCGGACCCCGGAGAAGGAGACACGGTTAGCCGAGCTGGCCCGCCGGGCCGAGGCCGGGGACCGCGGCCCCCACTGGGCCCACTCGGCCCGCTGGATCCAGGGCCCCGGACCCTCCTGACGCCAAGGTTCTGACGAGAGCAACGAGCAGGCGCAAACGAAGGCCCGAACGCCTAGGTGTAAGTAATTGCGTTGTGATGAGATGAAGTGGACGACGGGGTGGGTTCCTGGATCACGGTGATCTGGGAAGGATCGGGTACTTGAACTGCACCGCCGACCGTGTAATAAATCGTTCGACGAGACCCGGTCGAACCCGCACGAGGTGCGACTTAGCGCGTCGGGGCTGAAGGTGTCAAGGAGTATCATCAGCCGAGAGGAGGATGGCCATGGTCACCGTGCGGCGCACGACGAAAAAGGTGACGGCGACGAAAACGAAAGCCCCTAAAACGAAACCTGAGGCCGCTCCCACCTGGCGGCTGAGCGGCGACTACTTCGAGACGTGCAGTTGCACCTACCTCTGCCCGTGCGTTCCCACCAACCTGGCTGGACAGCCGACCAAGGGCCATTGCTACTTTGCCTTCGTGTTCCATATCGAGCAAGGCCGATATGGCGACCTCAAGCTGGATGGACTCAATTTCGCCATCCTGGGCCAGTCGCCGGGTGCGATGGCCGAGGGCAACTGGTCCGTCGGCCTGATCACTGACGAGAGGGCCCGTGCGGAGCAGCAGCAGGCCTTGACGGCCATCGCGAGCGGCCAGGCCGGTGGGCCCATGGCCGCCGTGGCCTCGCTCATCGGCAGGTTCCTGGGGGTGCAGGCCCAACCGATCCGCTATCAGAAGGCTGGCATGACGCGTTCCGTCTCGATTCCGGAGATCCTCGATCAGGCCATCGAAGGGGTGGCCCCGATGGGGAGTCAGCCTCCGGCTGAGCCGATGTATCTCGACAACACGCCCCATCCGGCCAATAAGCGCTTGGCGTTAGCCCGAGCGGTTCGCAGCCACTTGCATGCCTTTGAGCTGAACTGGGACGATGCCAGCGGCCGGAACAACGGCCATTTCGCGCCTTTCAACTGGCAGGGGACCGTCGTCCGGGTGTAGCCCCATGGGTCGCCGGGCACCACCCGGTTCGCGGAGCGGTAAGCGCGGAGATGATGGCCGCAGGTGAAGCAGATGGCTTCAAAGAGTTGAGCAGAACCGGCTTAGACTGAACGCGCAGGAGTCCAGCCTTTCCCAGAACTAAGTGGTTCTCGGGTTGAAATGTCAGGGAGCTTTGGGTAGGAGGCGGAAGGGAAGGGCAGACCTAGGATGAGCAGGATTTTGGGTTTCAATTTCGTCAGCGCTCAGGACGCGGCAAAAAGTGTTCTGACAGCGGGAGTCAGGGCTGGGTATGAGGGGCTGACGGCGATTCCATTTAATCGGTTCGATCCCAACTCAACCAGTTGGTGGCTCAGCCCGTCTAAGGACTATCCAGCTTATAAGTACGGAAAGATCATCTTCACTAATCGGGACGCGACGCCCGGTGACATGCTGGTTGGATTGTATATGGAAAAAGGGATCGGGCCCTCAGCGTCAGCGCCTTATCGAGAGACGGCGCGGGGCAGGCGATACATCATGGATAGTGGCTGGACGTGGTATGGATTCTTCAGGACCCTGGCTGCTGGTGGGATCGACGCGATCTTTGCGCATATGGAGACCGAAACCGGTCGACCAGTGACGGTGGCCATAGACGGCGGCAATGTGCCAGTGCCAAGTGGTGATCGTGACGACGTCCATAGCCCGTCTGTTCCGCGTGACGTGATCAGATTCGAGTGGACAAAGGGGGAGCTCTGCTGGCTGGATGAGGATATCCGGGCAGGTATTTTGCGAAACTTCAGTAGGCCGAACAAGCTGGTCTCCGTTGCGGAGCGCATCGGGAAGATAGGGAACTTGGATTGGGTGTGGATCGATTTCCAAGCAGGGTTTCGGTTTCGGACAGTTACTCAAGACACAGGTAGCGAAGTGTGGAGTGCCGATCAAGTATGGAAGCGTATTGTTTGGCCGTGGAGGAGTTGGCTTCAATAGCAACTGTGTCTTCGATCCCTAAAAGTAAGGGATCTGGGGACGGTTGGGACACATGAGGTGTGCGGGAGGTCGCGTACCTAGCCCGCGGGCGGGCTTGCCCCGAGTCGGTTTAGGGAGCGGGCCTAGCGCTTCAGAGAGTGGCGTCGGCTAGGAGGAGGATGGCCATGGTCAGTAAGCGAGGCGTGAAGAAGAAGGCGGCGGCGAAAAGGCCGGCCGCGCGAGCAAAACGCGCGGCGCCTCCCACCTGGCGGCTGGCCGGCGACTACTTCGAGACCTGCAGTTGTACCTACCTCTGCCCGTGCGTTCCCACCAACCTGGCTGGCCAGCCGACCAAAGGGCATTGCTATTTTGCCTTCGTGTTCCATATCGACCAGGGCCGGTATGGCAACCTGAAGCTCGACGGGCTCAATTTCGCCATCCTGGGTTACTCGCCGGGCGCGATGGCTGAGGGCAACTGGTCCGTCGGCCTCATCACCGACGAGAGGGCCAGTGCCGAGCAGCAGCAGGCCGTGACGACCATCGCGAGTGGCCAAGCGGGCGGCCCGATGGCCGCCGTGGCCCCGCTCATCGGCCAGTTCCTGGGGGTGCAAGCCCAGCCGATCCGCTATCAGAGGGACGGGACGAGGCGTTCGGTCGAGATCCCGAGGGTCCTCGACCAGGCCGTGGAAGGGGTAGTCCCGATGGGGAGTAAGCCTCCGGCTGAGCCGATGTATCTCGACAATACGCCCCATCCCGCGAACAAGCGCTTAGCGTTAGCCCGAGCCGTCCGCAGCCACTTGCATGCCTTTGAGCTGAACTGGGACGATGCGCGCGGCCAAGGAGGCCCATCAGGCGCCCTGCGTTACCTCCAGCTTCACGAGCAGGAGCGAGTCACAGGTCGCCGGGGTGCTCGCCCTGACCACCTCGCCTCAGGCTGGGGGTCGGGGTGGAGTCGGCGAGGCCAGCCTCGCCGAGAAACCGGGAGGGGAGCAGGGTCCAGGCCCGCCCCCAGAGGCGGCGCTCGCGGCAGACCGAGAGCACAGTCGCCGCCGCGCGCGCGTGAGCCCCACGTAGCACAGCCGTCGCTCTTCCTCCAGGGCCTCCCCCTCGAGGTGCCGGTGGTGGGGGAGGGGCCCCTCTTCGAGCCCGTGGCGGCGTCGAGAAGCCCTAGCTTGGCCATCGGCACCGCCTCCACGCCGCCGAGGTCCTCGAGCACCTCCCGCCGCCAGGGCCGGGCCGCCCGCCCGACGGGCGAGAGGGCCTCGTCGGGGACGGCGGGGTCCGCGACTCGCTCCAGGAGGTGGGGAAGGGCCCGGGAGACGACATGGAGGCCGGAGCGGTGGTAAGGACGCTTGGCCTGATTCCGCGAGGTTGGAGAGGGAGTCATGCGGATCTCCGTCCCCGTGACGGGTAGGAAACAGCCCGACCGAAAGGTGCCTACCGGCGGGCTCCCTGGGGGCCAGTCCGACTTGTCGGGGTAGACGTGGCCACAGCGGATGCGTTTCGTCGCTTCTACGAGGAAGTGCTCGCAATGGCGCGTGAGGGTATTTCTGCCGAGATCATCGCCGACAAGATTCGTCGGGCCATCCCAGACCGGGACAGTCGGAAGCAACTGATCGGCCATTTACGGGATTCGCAGAACGCTTTCGAGACAGAGGGCAAGGAAGAGGCGGCGGCCACCTTGGAGCACGTTATCGAGTTGCTCGAAAGGTCGGACACCACTTAGCACGGACGAGCCGCGCCTAACGGCTTCCTTCACCGCTCTCGGCGGGTAGACTCCAGCTAGGCGGTCCAGAAGTCGGAACGCCCATGAACCGGGTCGGCGTTGCTCTCGCCCTCGTCCTCGCGGGTGGGCTCCTGCTCCTACCTACGGTATCCTGGGCTGGGTCCATGCCGAGCGTCATTGTCAGCGGTGGAGCCTTGCACGTCACCGCGCGTGGGGCAGCGGCTGCGGGCGTGGCCATTGGCGGCTTCCTCATCCTCGGTGGGTCCACCCGCACGGCGCGCTTCGGAGTATCCCGGCTCGAGTGGCCTTCGTTCCCGAGTGAGGTCCTGGGACCGCTTTTAGTGCATGTTTGTGACGGGCGATTGGGTGTAACACTGGAAAGCGTGTAGGGAAGCTTCGCGGAGTAACGGTGAACTGCGCGAGGTAGGAGTGAAAGCCTGAGGCGACGATTTCAATGGCATACCTCCCCGGGGCCATCGGCAACGCGCGGGTAATGAGGTCGCGTGTTGCGCCGAGCACGCGACGGTCCAGGACGACCTGCGCGTCCAGCGGAGTGGCGTCCACGATCAAATACGTGGGCTCATTGAGAACGAAGCGAGTCTCTTCCCTGACCTCGAGTACACCTTACAAAGATCTCCCGCATCGCCTTCAGCATCTCCCCTGGCGACGTTCAAAGGTGTGCCGTCCGATGGAATGCCTCGCTTGACATTTCGTTGAACGAGGCGGAACATCTGGCCAGTAGAGAGGGCGCTGACATGGACCGGAGCCGCGATAGACTCCGCCAAGAACTGGCCAACCACTTCCGGGAAGAACTCGAAGGGTTACGGCGGCAGTGGGTCCGGCAGATGAGGACGAACGTTGTTCTTCGGGGTCTTGTCCCTCAGGAAATCGAGGCCGAGTTCGTTGCCCTCCACGACGCCTGTGTGAACTCTCTGGAAGCCGTGAAATACGAAGCGGCCGTGGTGTTGGCCCGATCCTTGGCTCGCCGGAGCGTGGGGAGGGAGACCCCTGAACACATTATTGACGGCCTCCTCGTTCTCCGGGATGTGCACTGGCAATCCCTTCTTAAAAAATATCACGCGGATACGGACCAGTTGACGAAAGCCCTGGCCCTGTATTCTCCAGTGGCGAACCGCGTCTTGGCCCTTGTCGTCCGGGCTCTTCTCGACGAGGAGAAAGCAGTCACGACAAGGGAGATCGGCCAACTTCGGACCCTCGTGAAAGCGGGGATGGTCCTCAGCGCCAGGCTCTCCCTGACGGCCGTGCTTCGGCGGATTGCCAACATGGCCTGCAGGGTACTGAACGCACGGTACGCGGCCCTCGGGGTCCTGGATGGGAAGGGCGGCCTCAGCCAGTTCATCACGGCGGGCCTCGATGAGAAAACCAGGCAGGCCATCGGCGCACTGCCGGTGGGCAAAGGCATCCTGGGTGTCCTGGTGCACGAGGCGAAGCCCCTACGCCTGAAGGATCTGACAACGGATCCACGGGCCCATGGCTTCCCTCCGAACCACCCGCCGATGAAGTCCTTCCTCGGCGTGCCCATCGTGTCAAAGGGCAAGGTCTTCGGCAACCTCTACCTCACCGAGAAACAGGGCGCCGAGGAGTTTAGCGAGGAGGATAAGGCTCTGGCGATGAGGTTGGCCGCCCAGGCCGCCATCGCCATCGAGAACGCCCGCCTCTACGAAGATGCGGGGCTGGCCCATGAGCTCAATAACCCGCTGAACACGATCGCCGGCTTCGTCGAGGCTCTCCAGCAGCGCTCTCAGGCTAAGACGCTTCTGGCCAGTAAAGAGTTCGAGGACTTCCCTCGATTCCTCAGGATGGTCCAGGGTGAGGTGGACCGTGCAGCCTCCATCGTCCGGAGGCTTTTGGACTTTGCGAGGCAGCGGGAGCCTTCCTTTTGCTGGGTCGATCTCGGCAGGCTCATCTCGGAGTCAGTCTCTCTCGTGGACAGGCAGGCTGCTTTGGCCAACAAGCGGATCCTCGTGCAGCCCGTTCCGAGGCCGATCCAGGCAAAGGCCGACGCCCAGATGCTTCAGCAGCTCCTGCTGAACCTCCTGACCAACGCACTCGACGCCCTTGAAGGCGCGGGAGAGGTCCGGGTTGCCCTCAGCACCGTAGCGAGGGGGCGAGGAGCTCAGGGCCAACACGAGATCGTCCAGATCTCCGTCGCCGATAACGGCTGCGGTATCCCTCCGGAAAACCTGCCTAAGGTCTTCGATCCCTTCTTCACCACAAAAGAGGTTGGCAAGGGAACCGGCTTGGGCCTCCCCATCTGCCAGAGCATCGTCGAGCAGCATGGGGGGACCATCGAGGTCAAGAGTGAAGGCATCGGCAAAGGGACCACCGTGACCGTGACGCTCCCCCTGGACGATAAATAGGGGTGTGAGGACAACCATGGGCCGTGAGAGGGAACTCGTGCGCCAGATGCGGGTGCTGGTGGTCGATGACGAAGAGCCGTTCCGTATCCTGATGGAGAGCGAGCTCGGACGGATGGGGCACTCCGTCCAATGCGTGAAGAGTGGGGAAGAGGCCCTTGAGGCACTGGCCGCCCGTGACTTCGAGGTTGTCCTCTTAGATCTCAAGATGCCCGGCATTGGGGGCATGGAGACCCTGAAGCGGCTGAAGGCGACCGGCGTCGCCGCCGAGGTGATTGTCCTGACGGGGTATCCGGAGATCGATGACGCCATTCAGGCCATGAAGCTGGGCGCGTACGACTACCTCACGAAGCCCGCCCGGCTCTCCGAGGTGGAGGAGGTCCTCAAACGGGCCGCTGAGAAGACGCGGCTTCAGAAAGAGAACGTCGCCCTGAAGCGGATGGTGGCCCAGAAGGAAGGCCCCCCGCTCATTCTGGGCTTGAGCCCGGCGATCCGCTCCCTGCTCCAGACGATCGAGCGGATCGCCCCGACTGATGCCAACGTCCTGATCCAGGGGGAAACCGGGACGGGGAAGGGGCTGGTGGCCCGGGCCATCCATCAGGGAAGCCGGCGCAGTGCCGAGCCCTTTTTAGCCGTCAACTGCAGCGCCTTTCCGGATCAA
>JACPHL010000126.1 GCA_016188625.1 Candidatus Rokuibacteriota bacterium
CGCAGCCATGTCCACCCTCATCATCGCGGTCATCCTCGCCGTCTTCCTCCTCGTCCGCCTCCTCCTCGGCCGCCAGGGGTTCAAGCTGATCCGGGGCTAGGAACCTCGGAGGGGGGCTCCGCCCCCCTTCCGACGGCCCTGGGCGAAGCCCACCTTTCGCCAGTCCGGCTTCGCCGCTGGCGAAAGGCTTCGGGGCCTGCCTCCCCCCCCAAGCGTCACTCGGACACATTCCTGGCGGCGCGCTCGGGCTTCCCCATGGTCGGGCCGCCGGCCTTCACCCGGGCGAGGAGGGCCAGGCCGATCAGGAAGAAGGCCCCCACCGCGAGGATGCCCGCCCGCTGATCCCCGCCCAGGGCGTGGGAGACCCCGCCGAAGACCAGCGGCCCGGCGATCGCCGAGGCCTTCCCCACCAGGGCGTAGAAGCCGAAGAACTCCGCCTCGCGCCCGCGCGGGATCAGGGTCGCCATGAAGGTCCGGCTCGCGGCCTGGATCGCCCCGAGCCCCGTCCCGGCGAAGATGGCGATGACGTAGAACTGGGGGCGGGTGGCCACGAAGTACGCCGCCGTCACCACCAGGCTCCACTGGACGAGGGTGGTCATCACCACCGCCTTGGGTCCCCAGGCGTCCGTCGGCTTCCCCCAGAGCACCGCCCCGGCCAGGGCCGAGAGCTGGACCACGATGTAGAGGACGATCAGCTCGGCCATGGGGAAGCCGAGGGTCTGGGCGGCGAAGATGGCCGAGAAGTAGATGACGGTGTTGACCCCGTCCTCGTAGACGAGATAGGCGAGGAGGAAGCGCCGCAGCTCGCGGACGGCGAGGATGGCCCGCAGGGTGCTCAAGGTCTCCCGGATCCCGACCCCGGCGGCCTCTCGAGCCCTCAACCGGCGGGACGGGTCCGCGGGGAGCACGAGGAAGGCCGGGGCGGCGAGGACCCCGAACAGGGCCGCGGTGGTGAGGAAGGCCCCGCCGAAGGCCTCGGTCCGAACGAACGGGAAGGCGGCCAGGAGGCCCACCATCGAGCCGGCGTAGCCGGTGGCGAAGCCCCACGCCGAGACCCGCCCCTGCCACTCCCGGGCGGCGATCTCCGGGAGGTAGGCGTTGTAGAAGACCAGCGCCCCCTCGAAGCCGACGGTCCCCACCACCGCGAGGAGCGCCCCCCAGAGCACCATCCCCGGTCCCACGGTGGCCATGAGCGCGGTGGCGGCGACGGAGACGTAGGTGTAGACGAAGAGCAGGCGCTTGCGGAGCCCGACGTGGTCGGCGATCGCCCCCATGACCGGGGAGGTGAGGGCGACGGTCGCCATGGAGATCGAGACCACCCGGCCCCACCAGAGGTCGCCCTCCCCGCGCTCGTTGCCGACGACGGCCAGGGCGTAGTAGGCGGCGTAGATGGTGGCGACGATGACGGCGGCGTAGGCCGAGTTGGCGAAGTCGTAGAGGGCCCAGGCGGCGACGGCCCTCCGGTCGTACGGTCTCACCGACCGGCCCTCAACCACGAACCCGCGCCCCCTCGGGGTCCCAGAGCGGCTCGCGCGCCACGGTCGCCTCGATCCAGTCGCCGAAGACCTCGACGGCGAGCGCCTGCCCCGGCACCGCGAGGTCCACGGGGAGGTAGGCGTAGGCGATGCTCTTCCCCACCGAGTACCCGAATCCCCCGCTCGTCACGCGCCCCACGATCCGCGCCCCCCCGCGGACCGGCGCGCCCCCGAGCGCCACCGCCCTCGGGTCGGCCAGCGTCAGGCAGGCCAGGCGTCGCGTCAACCCCTCGGCCTTCGCCCGGCGCAGGGCCTCGCGCCCGATGAAGTCGCCCTTGTCGAGGCGCACCGCGAAGTCGAGCCCGGCCTCGTAGGGGGTGTCCTCGGGGGTGATCTCCGCGCTCCAGTAGCGATAGCCCTTCTCCAGGCGCAGCGCGTCGATGGCCCGGTAGCCGCCCGCCACCATCCCCTGGGGTCGGCCCGCCTCCCAGAGCGTGTCCCAGAGGTCGAGCCCGAACTCGGTCGGGGCGTAGAGCTCCCACCCGAGCTCCCCGACGTAGGTCACGCGCAGGGCGAGGACCGGGACCCGCCCGGCCACGATCGACCGCGCGGTCAGGTAGGGGAAGGCCGCGTTGGAGACGTCGTCGTCGGTGGCGGCGCCCAGGATCTCGCGGGCCCGCGGCCCCCAGAGCCCGAGACAGACCAGGCTGGAGGTGACGTCGCGGATCAAGACCGAGCCGTCCTTCGGGAGGTGCAACCGGAGCCAGCCGAGGTCGTGGGTGCCGAAGGCGGTCCCGGTGATGATCAGGAAGCGGTCGGGGGCGAGCCGGGTGACGGTCAGGTCGCACTCGATCCCGCCCCGACGGTTCAGCAGCTGCGTGTAGGTGATCGCTCCCACCGGCCGGTCCAGCTGGTTGTCGGCGAGCCGCTGGAGGAAGGCGAGCGCGCCGGGGCCCGAGACCTCGAGCTTCGAGAACGAGGTCGCGTCGAAGAGCCCGGCCCGTTCCCGGGTGGCGCGGTGCTCGGCCTCGATGGCCGGGGACCAGGAGCGCCCCGCCCACCCCCGGGGCCGGCTCGCCGCCGAGCCGCCCCCGGCGTTCCCCTCGAACCAGTTGGCGCGCTCCCACCCGGCCTTCTCGCCGAAGACCGCCCCCAGCGCGCGGAGCCGGTCGGCGACCGGGCTCCAGCGGAGCCCGCGCCCGCTCCGCCGCTCCTCGTAGGGGTAGCGGATGTCGTAGTAGGTCGCGTAGGTCTCCACGGTCTGCTCGAGGGTCAGCCGGCGCGACCGGTAGTGGGCCCCGAAGCGGCGGAGATCCATCCGCCAGAGGTCGAGCCCCGGCTCCCCCTCGGCGATCCACGCCGCGAGCGCCCGCCCCACGCCGCCGGCCCCGGCGATCCCGTGGGCGCAGAAGCCCGCGGCCACGAAGAAGCCCCGCACCTCCGGCGACTCGCCGAGGATGAACTCGCCGTCGGGGGTGAAGGCCTCGGGGCCGTTGATGAGCCGGACGA
>JACPHL010000137.1 GCA_016188625.1 Candidatus Rokuibacteriota bacterium
CGCGCGAGCTTCTCCCGGACGTGGGCGGCCCGCTCGATCCCGTTCGCCTCGGCGGCCAGCATCGCCGCGCCGATCATGAGGTCCAGCAGCGGGAGCTTGTAGCTGATGGCCGTGAAGCGATGGAACTGGACGAAGCCGAGGGCCAGGGCGCCGGCGTAGGCCGTCTCGCCGCAGAGGAAGACCCGCTCCCAGGGGACGAAGACGTCGTCGAAGACGGTGAGGGTCTCGATCATCTTGTGCTCCGACGAGACCGGGTGGTGGAAGCGGGAGGGGCTCGTGGCGGAGAACGGGCTCGCGAGCAGCTTGAGGCCCGGGGCGTTGGCGGGGACCGCGAAGGCCACCGCGTAGTCCCGGTCGGCCTCCGAGAGGGCACGAGTCGGGAGGGCGACGATCTCGTTGGCCGCGACGGAGTTGGTGGTGTGGGCCTTGGCCCCGCGGACCACGATCCCGTCCTTGCCCCGGTCCACGACCCGGACGTAGTAGTCGGGGTGCTCCTGCTCCGAGGGGCCGAGGGCGCGGTCGCCCTTGACGTCGGTCTGGGCCACGGCGAGGGCGAGGTCGCCATCCTCCACCTGGCGGTGATACGCGCGGAGGCGCTCCAGGTAGGGGGCCTTGAGATGCTCCTGCATCTGGTGGGCGACCACGGTGTGGGCGAAGAGGAAGTCGGTCCCGATCTCCTTGATGAGCATGACGACTCCGCGGCCCGCGCGGGTCCCGTGCTCGATCATCTCCCGGCGGCGGAGGAGGTCCTCGGGCCCGGTCGGGAGCTTGAAGTACCGGCTCGAGCGCCGGCCGCGGTCGTCCTCGTAGGTGAGGAGGTCCCGGTGAGCCGGGTCCTGGGCCGAGGCGTACTCGATCGCCGCGTGCCGGGCCCCGATCCCCAGCTCGGGGTGGGCGGTCACGTCGGCGACCCGCTCCCCCCGATAGTAGACGGCGCGACCGTCGCGGAGGCTCTGGAGGTACTGCTCGGGTGTTCTCAAACCCATGGCAGGCGCTCCTTCCGGAGAGGGGGCTGGTCAGCCTTTCGGCGGGTAGTCGTAGAACCCCTTGCCGCTCTTCCGCCCGAGCTGCCCCGCCGCCACCATCCGCCGGATGAGGGAGGGCGGGGCGAAGCGCGGCTCCCGGAACTCCTCGAACATCACCTCGGCCACGTGGAGCGTGGTGTCGAGCCCCACGAGGTCCAGGAGGGCGAAGGGGCCCATGGGGTAACCGCAGCCGAGCTTCATCGCCTGGTCGATGTCTTCCTTCGAGGCCCCGCCCGACTCGAGGAGGCGCACCGCCTCGAGAAGGTAGGGGACCAGGAGGCGGTTGACGATGAAGCCGGTGGTGTCCTTGGTGGCGACCGGGGTCTTCCCGAGCGACTCGACGAACCCCCACGCGGCCCGGAAGGCCTCCTCCCCGGTCAGGATGGTGCGGACCACCTCCACGAGCCGCATCACCGGGGCGGGGTTGAAGAAGTGGAGCCCCAGGACCCGGGCCGGCCGCTTCGTGGCGGCGGCCAGCTCGACGACGGTGCAGGAGGAGGTGTTCGTCGCCAGGATGGCGTGGGGCGGGCAGAGCCGGTCGAGCCTGGCGAAGGTCTCCTTCTTCAGGGCGATGTTTTCGGTGATCGCCTAAATGACGAGGTCCGCCTCCCGGAGGTCCTCGAGGGTCGCGCTCCCCCGGAGCCTGCCGAGGAGTGCCTCCCGCTGCCCCGCCTCGAGCCGCCCCTTCTCGACCAGGCCGTCCAGGTTCCGCCGGATCGCCGCCAGGCCCCGGTCGAGGAGCTCCTGGCTGGCCTCGACCACCGTGGTCGGGTAGCCGGCCTGGGCCGTGACCTGGGCGATCCCGCCCCCCATGAGCCCGCAGCCGACGACCCCGACCTGCTTGATGGCCATCAGGGCCCCTGCGCTACTGCCCCATCCCGGCCTGCCGGGGCCCGCCCCGCGGCGCGGCGAGGAGGGTCTTGAGCGTCGTGCGCTGCTCCGGGGTGAGCTGGGCCTTCCCCTGCTCGATCACCCGGATGCGGGCCACGCGCAGGTCGGCCTGGAGCTGGGCGATCTCGCGGACCTTAGCCTCCACCCGGGCGAGATCCGCGGGCTCGACCTGGAGGAGGGCCCGGAGATCCAGCTCGGCGACCCGGAGATCGGCCTCCCGCCGGATCGCCTCCCGCTGGAAGTCGGCGCGGAGGCCTTCCAGCGCCTGGACCTGCTCGGGGGTGAGCTTGAGCTCGTCCCGGCGGTGGAGCATGAAGCTGATGAGGGGGCGCTCCTCGGGTCCCCCGGGGCGGAAGTGCCGGTGCCAGTGGGAGCCGAGCCCGCGGACCTGCTCCCCCATCTCGTCGAAGAGCCGGCCGACCTCCTCGTGCATGACCGGGACGGGGGCGGGCTCCCCCCAGGCCCCCCCGGCCAACCCCACCAGACCCAGCACAAGGCTGATCATCACGATCGCGCGCATCGTCGTCCCTCCTCGCTCGGATTGCCGGCCGTCCGGCCGGCTATCGCTTGGACGCGCGGCAGGATCCGTCCATTCGACCCCAGGCTCAGTCGTAGATGATGAGGGAGGTGATGGGGTAATCCTTGATCTTCTCGCGCCCGCCGAGGAAGGCCAGCTCGATGAGGAAGGCGACCCCCACCACCATCCCGCCGATCTGCTCGATCAGGCGGAGGGTGGCCGCCATGGTTCCGCCGGTGGCGAGGAGGTCGTCCACGACCAGGACCCGCTGGCCCGGGGTGATGGCGTCGGCGTGGATGGCGAGGGCGTCGCGCCCGTACTCCAGCTCGTACTCCACCTCGATGGTCTTGGCCGGAAGCTTCCCCAGCTTCCGGACCGGGACGAGCCCGGCCCCCAGCTCGTGCGCCATGGCCCCGCCGAAGATGAATCCCCGGGACTCGATGGCGACGACGACCTCGACCCGGGACTGGATGTAGTTGACCGCGAGCTGATCGACCACGTACTTGAAGGCCCGCGGGTCCTTGAGGAGGGTGGTGATGTCCTTGAAGAGCACCCCCTCGGTCGGGAAGTCCCGGATCTCACGGATCTTGGCCTTCAGGTCCATGACTCTTCGCCCCCCGGTGCGGGATTCGACGCCCCCTGAGTATACCCGGCCCTCACCTATCCCCGCAAGAATCAAAAGGATCGGGGTAGAATAGAGGGGCACCCCCCCGTGGCGGGCCGACCATTGGGGAGGGGAACCTGACTCAGGCTGATCGTCTTCACTCGTCATGCCAGGAAAAAGATGCTCGAGCGATTGACCACTGAAGCAGAGGTCATACAAACGATCCGGGATGCTCGATGGCAGCCCGCAGAAAAGGGACGATACCGGGCCCGCAAGTGGTACCCTTTTAGGGCTGAGCACGAAGGAACGTTTTACGCTGGGAAAGACGTGGGGCCGATATTCGCGGAGGAGGCAGACCGGATCGTGGTCGTGACCGTCTATGTCTATCTGAACCAGCGAGAGGAGCCGCAATGAAGATCACGTATGACGCAGGGGCGGACGCGATGTACATCTACCTCCAGGGCAAGCCTGGGGAGAAGGTAAGCAGAACCCAGGAGCTTGGGGATGGGATCGCCATAGATTACGGTCCTGGCGGAGCGGTATTTGGGATCGAGATCTTGGACGCCAGCCACAGGCTCGGTTTCCCCCGGGGATGTCCGGAGGTCTCTCTCGAGCAAATGGTCTTCAAGGGATCGCCTGCTCGTTAGTGTGACGGGCGGACCGCATCGCCTTTCCGTGAGGACCTTTCTGTGAGCCAGTTCAACGAGGTCGCCGAGCCGATCATCTGCGACGCCCCCCACTGATTCTGAGAAAGGGGCAGCTCTCAACGATCCGATTGAGGCGTTGGAGCCTGGAAGGAGCCGAGCGATGGAGGACCTCTTCGCGCTGGCCGACCGCTATCTCATCCGCTACAGCCGGAGCTTCTGCCCCCGGATCATCCGGGAGGCCCGCGGGGCGGTCCTGATCGACCGGGACGGGCGGGAGATCCTGGACTTCACCTCCGGGCAGATCTGCTCGACCATCGGCCACAACCACCCCAGGATCGTCGAGGCGATCGAGGCCGCCTGCCGCCGGGTGATCCACTTGAACAGCTGGATGCTGACCGAGGAGGTCATCCGCCTGGCCGAGCGCCTCGCCGGGCTCCTCCCGCCCCCGCTCGAGAAGGTCATCCTCCTCAACACGGGGTCGGAGTCCAACGAGGTGGCCCTGCGGATCGCGCGGATCCACACGGGGCGCTCGGAGCTGGTCGGGCTCAACCAGAGCTTCCACGGCCTGACGGCGGGCGCGGCCGCGGTCACCTTCGCCGTCGGGCGCGCCGGCTACGGCCCCGGCCTCTCGGGGGCCTACGCCCTGCCCGCCCCGTACGCCTACCGCTGCCCGGTGAAGCGGGCGTGCGGGACCTGCGACCTGGCCTGCCTCGAGACCGGTCTTGATCTCCTCGACGCCCAGGCCGCCGGCCCCCCCGCCGCCCTGATCGCCGAGCCGATCCTGAGCAGCGGCGGGATCATCGAGCCCCCGCCCGGCTACCTCCAGCGCCTCCAGGCCGAGTGCCGGGCCCGCGGGATGCTCCTGATCCTCGACGAGGCCCAGACCGGGTTCGGGCGGCTCGGGACGATGTTCGGGTTCGAGCAGGAGGGGATCGTCCCTGACATCCTCGCCGTCTCCAAGACCCTCGGCGGCGGCCTCCCGCTGGCCGCGACCGTCACTTCATCCGCGATCGAGGCCGACGTCTTCAGGAAGGGGTTCTTCCACATCACCTCCCACGTCTCCGACCCCCTCCCGGCCGCGGTGGGGCTGGCGGTCCTCGACGTGATCCAGGAGGAGCGTCTGGTGGAGGCCGCGGCCAAGCGGGGGGCCTATCTCAAGGAGCGCCTCCAGGAGTTGGCCCGGGAGCACGAGGTGATCGGCGATGTGCGGGGGCGGGGGCTCCTCCTGGGCGTCGAGCTGGTCAAGGACCGCGAGAGCAAGGCCCCGGCCGAGGAGTGGGGGGCCCGGATCACCGAGGCGTGCCTCGCCCGCGGGCTCTCGATGAACATCATCCGGGCCGGCGGGGCCGCCAGCGCCTTCCGGATCGCTCCGCCGCTGACCATCACGGAGGCGGAGCTGGATCGCGGGGTGGCGATCCTGGACGAGGCGATCCGCGCCGTCGTCTACGGCTAGAAATTCGGAGGGGGGCTTCGCCTCGGAGGCGCGAGCCCGCCCTAAGCGAGCAGCCCGAGGAGCGCAGGGAGATCCACGAAGCGGCGGAGGATCCCCTCCCCCGGCCCGGAGGTCTCAGGACGCCCGTCGGGGAGGTAGAGGAGGGCCCGCATCCCCGCCGTCCGGGCCCCGGCCACGTCCGCCTCCGGGTCATCGCCGACGTGGAGCGCCGTCTCGGGTCGCGCCCCGACCCTCCCCAGCGTGCGCTGGAAGATCTCGGTGTGCGGCTTCCGCCAGCCGACCTCGTCCGAGAAGGAGAGGGTCTGGAAGGCGTCGAGGACTCCTGACCGGTCGAGGAGCCGGCGGAGCACCCGCCCGGGGGTCCGGCCCGAGTTGGAGATGACGGCCAGGGTCACTCCCCGCGCCCTGAGGGCCTCGATGGCCTCGCGGGCGCCCTCGGCGAGGACCGGCGGGTGGTGCAGCACGGCGGTCGCGTACGCCTCGACGATCCCCTCGAAGGCGGCGGGCGGGAGCCGCCCGGGGAGGGTCGGATCGAGGCAGGCGAGGAAGAGCGCGGCCTGCTCGCCGGTCGAGACGTCGCGCAGCCCCCCCCAGATCTCGGCGAGCCGCGCCCCCGAGGCCCTGTAGGCGGCCGCCAGCGCGGCCCGGTCCACCGGGTGGCCCGCCTCGGCGAGGAGGCGGCCCACTCCCTCGGCGCGCAGGGCCTCGTTGGCGGCGTTGCTCTCGGGGGTCTCCGCCATCAGGGTCCGCCAGAAGTCGAACGTCACCGTCTCGATCATCGCTCGGGCTTCCGTGACCACCCTTTCAGGCTACGGGTGCGGCCCGGGGGTGTCAAGCCGGCGGCCGCGTGAAGATGAGCCGCGCCCCGAGCGTCCTACTCTCGGATGAGGGGATCCGTGAATGTCCGGTCCGGGTGACCGGGGGTCTCCAGCGTCGGACGGTAGAAGAGGAGGACGTGAAGATGCGGCGAGGTATCGCGCTGGCGGTGATCCTGAGCCTGGTGACCCTGACGGTGGGCGCGTGCGCCACCACCCAGTCGCCGGTGACCACCGGGCGGACGTACGAGGGGGCGACGGCGGGCGGGGTCCTGGGCGCGGTGGCGGGGGCCCTGATCGACAAGAAGAACCGCTGGCGCGGGGCGGTGATCGGGGGCGCCCTGGGGGCGGTCTTCGGGGGGACGGTGACGGAGATCTCCGCCCGGGCGTCCCGCGAGGCGGCCCAGCAGAACCGGCCGGTGAGCTACCAGACCACCGACGGCTTCCAGCGGGTCGAGGCCGAGCCCGTGGGGACCACGCCCCGGGGCTGCCGGCAGGTCCGGGAGCGGATCTATCAGGAGGGGCAGCTCGTCAGGGACGAGGTGCGCGAGGTCTGCCAGTAAACTCTGAGGGGGGCTGCGGGCACATCCCTAGCCCTCTTCCGGGAGGGGCTCGCCGTCGAGGAGCCGGGTGAGAGGCTCCCGGAAGGGGAAGAGCCCGAAGGCCCCTCCGGTGTGGAGGAACAGGATCCGGCGGCCG
This sequence comes from Candidatus Rokuibacteriota bacterium, assembly GCA_016188625.1. GTDB lineage: Bacteria > Methylomirabilota > Methylomirabilia > Rokubacteriales > JACPHL01 > JACPHL01. Next base: position 6,652 of record JACPHL010000137.1, read on the forward strand.
AAGCGCCGCGGGTCCTGCTGGAGCTGGTCGGCGAGGCCGAGGAAGGCCTTGGCCGTGTAGACGGGATCGAGGAGGAGCCCGGATTCCCGGGCGACCTCCCCGATGATCGCCAGCTCCTCGGGTCGCGCCCGCGCCCGACCGAACCCCTGATAGCCGTCGAGGAGATGGACGGGATCCGGGGAGACCTCGAGCCCGAACCGCGCCGCCGCCTTCTCCACCGTTGCCCACACGTACTCCCGGATCCGCTCGGCCTCGAAGGCGACCGGCACCCCCCAGACCTCGGCGGGGAGGCCGTAGAGCGCCTTGCCGAGCGCGAGCCCCGCCAGGCTCCCCCCGCTCCAGGCCGCGATCACCACGGCGTCGAACGCCGGCGCCCCTTCCCGGATCTGGGTCTGGATCTCCTCGACCGCGGCCGCGTACCCGAGGGCCCCCAACTCGTTGGAGCCGCTCTCGGGGATGACGTAGGGCCGGCCGCCGGCCCGCTGGACGCGGTCCGTCAGGCGGGCGAAGAGCTCGTCCGGCCGGTCGGCCTCCTCGGACGGGACGTAGACCGCCTCGGCGCCGAGCAGCCGGTCGAGGAGCAGGTTGCCGTCGTAGGTCCCGGGCGGCTCGCCGCGGAGGGCCAGGAGGCAGCGGAGGCCGAGGCGGGCCGCCACCGCGGCGGTGGCGCGGGCGCAGTTCGACTGGAGGCTCCCCACCGTGACCAGCGTGTCGGCGCCCTGGTCCAGGGCCTCCCGGACCAGGAACTCGAGCTTCCGCACCTTGTTGCCGCTCTCCGCAAACCCGGTGAGGTCGGCCCGTTTGACCCAGAGCTCGACGCCGAGCCGGGCGGAAAGGCGCGGGAGCGGCTCGATC
>JACPHL010000140.1:0-1452 GCA_016188625.1 Candidatus Rokuibacteriota bacterium
CGTGAAGGCATGGCGCTCCCGCCAGTATACCGGGGAGCCCCGCCTTTGGGGGGAAACAGACCCGGTGCGTTCCCCGAAGGGCAAACGTCCCCCAGGGAGGCATCGGCCCCTCGCTCCACACGCTCCGCGGCGCACCCGTCTCGGGCTCGCCGGGCGGGGCCCCTCCTGGACGTGTTCCGCCCGCGAGCCGGCTTCCCCACCCGGCTCGCTCACGACGGGGACCCGCGCCGCTCCGCTTAAACGTTCCGCTCGGGGCCGACGCCTCCCTCGGTTCCTAGAATTACCCCCAAGCTCCCGACGGTCCGCTCAGAGCGCCGGCTCCGCCGGCGCAATGTTCGGGGGGAGCTTCAGAGGGGGGTGTCCCCCTTCTGAAGGTTAGATGAGGGCGGACTCGAGGACGATGCCGCGGTCGAGGACGCGGGCGGCCTGGGCGCAGGTGGCCTGGAGCGACGTCGGGACCTCCGGGGCGTCCACGAGCTGGCGGAGGAGGTCGATCAGCCGGCGCATGGCGCGGATCAGGTCCCCCTCGTGGCCGCCGAAGGCCTCCTGGACGATCCCGGTCCAGTCGTCGTCCCCGGAGGCCCAGCGGTAGACCGCGGGCATGAACCCGGCCTGGACCCCGATGGGGCGGACGAGCCGGAGCTGGCGCTGGGCGGCGAGGATCGCCTCGGCGGCCAGCTCCATCTGGTGGAGCTTCCTCCGGAGCTTCGGGCGCGCCTTCAGGAAGCCCTTGACCGGCCGTTCCTCGCCCGAGCGCGCCTCCTCTATGAGGCAGGAGGCCAGGGCCGCAACCTCCGGCAGGGCCGCCTCCTCGAAGATGCCGCGGTGAACGACCTCGGCGACCAGGAGCTCGTGGTCGTGGCGGAGGGCGGCGACCAGCCGCCCCTTCGGGGTGAGCCGACCCCCTTTGACGCAGCCGAAGGCCTCGAGGACCTCGACCACGCGGAGGAACTCCTTCCAGTACGCGCTCCGGAGCATCTCGAGGACCTCCCGCCGCTGATCGAGGCGCACGGCGAGCCGCTCGATCTCCCGCCAGGCCTTGTCGCACCGGGGCGTCGCCCCCCAGGGGCAGGCGTGGCATTCGATAGACTCGAGCGCCCCCTCCGGCGCCGCGCTCCGCTCCCGCTCGAGAAGCTCGGGGACGGAGAGGCGCCCCAGGCGGTCCAGGACGCCCCCGCCGTCGCGCGCGAGGGCCTCCCGGAGGTCCCGGCCCCAACCGCGGTGGCGCGAGGCCGCCGCCGATCGGAGTTCGTGCGGCAAGACCAGCGGCGGCGTCGCCCAGAAGACCTTCTTGACGTTGGCCGCCTTGACCCGCATGACCGAGCCGTGGGGCAGGAGGGTGTCCACCAGCACCCGGTTCCCCTTCAGGCGGTGGACCGCCAGGACCAGGCCGAGCCCGCCCCCGCCGCGCCGCCGGAGCAGGATGAGCCGCCCCGGTTCGACCTCGTGAAG
>JACPHL010000140.1:1525-6679 GCA_016188625.1 Candidatus Rokuibacteriota bacterium
GGGAGGACTCCACGGTCCGCCGGATCGTCTCCAGGTCGCCGCCGGTCTCGAGGAGCAGGGCGACGGAGCCGTAGCCGAGCCGGAACTGGCTCGCGATCGGCTCCGGCGGCCCGCCCACCGTGGCCAGGACCGCCTCCAGGCTGTCGCGGCTGTCGAGGGCGATGACGCACTTCCCCTCGGGATCGATCCCGCGGCGCCCCGCCCGCCCGGCCATCTGGGTCAGCTCGTTGTGGGTGAGCCCGCGGAAGCCGCGGTCGGTCCGCTTGGTGAGCCCCTGGAGGACCACGCTCCTTGCGGGCATGTGGATCCCCAGGCTCATCGTCTCGGTGGCAAAGACGACCTTGACCAGGCCCCGCTCGAAGAGCAGCTCGGTGAGCCGCTTGAGGGTCGGCAGGATCCCGGCGTGGTGGAGCCCGACCCCGAGGGCGAGGGCCTGGAAGATGGTCTGGTTGAGCGGGGACTCGGCCATGGCCGGGCTCTCGACCTCCCGGCGCTGGGCCCGGTCCAGGAGCGGCCGCCCCTCCTCGAGAAACTCCTCCATGGCCCGCTCGCACCCCGCCCGGCTGAAGATGAAGTAGATCGCCGGGAGCCACCCGCGGCCCTTCAGCTCCTCGATCACGTCGTCGGGGGAGGCGACCCGCCGCGCGTAGAAGCGCCCCCGGTCCCGGCCTCGGTCCCGCTCCTCGCGCCGGGCGTCCCCGTCCACGCCGACGAGCCGGACGGTCCCCGCCCGCACGGCGTCGAGCGGGTGGAGTTCGGCCGCGAGGTCCGCGACCAGATACTGCAGCGGGACCGGGCGGTGCGGGTGGATGATGGGGGTGATCGGGCGGTGGACCAGGCTGACCCAGTCCGCGATCTCCCGGATGTTGGCGACGGTCGCGGAGAGCGCCACCAGGGCCACGTCCTTCGGCGCGTTGACGATGATCTCCTCCCAGACCGTCCCCCGCCCCTCGTCCCCCATGTAGTGGCACTCATCGAGGACCACGTAGCCGAGCCCCTCCAGTGTCCCGGTGTAGAACATGTTGCGGAGGATCTCGGTGGTCATGACCAGGATGGGGGCGCGGGGGTTGACCTTGACGTCACCCGTGAGGATCCCGACCTCCGCCACCCCGAACTGGCGGCAGAAGTCGGCGTACTTCTGGTTCGAGAGGGCCTTGAGGGGGGTGGTATAGGCCAGGCGCCGCCGCCGGAGGAGGGCGAGGTGGATCGCCAGCTCGGCGATCAGGGTCTTCCCCGCCCCGGTGGGCGCCGAGACGATGACCGACTGCCCCTCCAGGAGGGCCAGGATGGCCTGAACCTGGAAGTCGTCGAGGGGGAAGGGGTAGCGGCGCTCGAAGGTCCGGTAGAGATCCAGGTCCGCCAGCCGGAGCCGGCCGGCGTCGAGGGCCTCCTGGACCGGGATCGGGTCGGGCTGGGTCAAGCTGGGATGATCACCTCTTTTACACGCTACCACCCGGTCGCCGGGTTGTCGAGGGGAAACCCGCTCCGTCCGCTTGACACCGCCTCGGCGCCTCCCTAGACTTGGCCGGATGGTTCGACTGCTCGCGGGCGCTCTCGCCGCTCTCCTGGCGCTCCTGGCGGGGCCCGGCACCCCGGCCCTCGCCACGCACGAGCCCGACCATCGCTACGTCGTCCTCGGCTATGTCAAAGACGGGGCGGGGCGGCCCCTGGCCGGGGCCACGGTGAGGGTGGTCCGCGCCAGGACCGGCCTCGCCTACCCGGCCAGGACCGACGGAGAGGGGTTCTACCTCGTGGTCGTCCACCTCCACGACGGGGACCTGGGGGAGACCCTGACGGTCTCCGCCGCCGGCGCCAGCGCCAAGATCACCGCGACCTTCGAACCGCGGGACAAGCGCGTCGAGCGGGGGACGCGCGTGGACATCGAGGGGGGCCGGGTGGTCGAGCGGCGCGCCCTGTTCGCGACGACCCTGAAGGAGGTCCTCGATCGGTGAGGGGGGGCGATGGCCTTGACACCGGCTGGGGCACGGGCTGTAATGGCGCCATCCTACCGGAGGAGGGGAGCCGATGAAGGCCTACGTCCTGATCGAGACCAGCGCGGGGAAGACCAAGGGCGTCAAGAAGGCCCTGGGCAAGGTCAAGCCGGGGAAGTGCAAGATCGACTCCCTGGACGCGGTGACCGGGCCGTACGACTACATCGCGGTGGTGGAGGGGCCGAGCCTGGACGACATCGGCCAGCTCGTGACCGAGGGGATCGGGACCATCGACGGGGTCACGCGGACCACCACCTGCCTCGCGGTCGCCATCGGTTAACTACTTGGAGGGGGGCGCTGCCCCCCTACCAAACCTCCCCCCAAGGTTGCGCGGGCAAAGCCCGCGCTCGGAGCGACCCATCCGTCCCCGGAGTCGAGGGGCAAGAGCGTGGCACCCCGTCCGAAGCCTCCCCCCGGGGTTGCGCCGGCGGAGCCGGCGCTCGGAGCGGACCATCCGTCCCTAGGGCTGAGGGTCAAGGGCGCGGCCGCTTCGGCGCTACTCGGAGCACCCCACCGCCTGCGGCCCGGGGGACCCCCAGGGGGGAGGCGTCGGCCCCGAGCGGAACCCTTCTCTTCACCGCCCGGCGATCACCACCTCGGAGGTGAGGGTGCGGTGGACCGGGCACTTGAGGGCGATCTCTCGGATCCGGGTCTCCTGCTCCGCGCTCAGCTCGCCCTCGAGGAGGAGCGCGAGCTCGATCCGGTCCACCTTCCCCTCCCGGGTCTCGCACTCCGCGCACTCCTCGGCGTGGATCTTCTCGTGGCGGAGGCGGACCTCCACCCGATCGAGGCGCCACCCCTTCCGTCTTGCGTACAGCAAGACCGTCATTGAGGTTCAGGCCCCCAGGGAGGCCAGGAGCAGCTCGTAGGGGCCCGGGCCCGTGTCGTCGCCGCCGGCCTCCTTCGGCTCGTCCACGACCAGCCGGTGCGGCCCCATCCTGACTTCGTGCTGCAGGTTCCTCACGTAGGTCACGGTCACGTCCCTGGCCATGCCAGGTTCCTCCTTTCCGGGGGCTCGACGCCCCGTCGGGCTATGGTAAGATGCCCGGTCGAGGGAAATCCATGGAGTGCTTGATCCTGGGCGGGAGCGAGTTCATCAGCCTCCACGTGGTGCGCGAGCTCCTCCGGCGCGGACATCGGGTCACCGTCCTGAACCGCGGGAGCCGCAACCAGCGCCTCCCGGCCGGCGTGGAGGTCCTCCTGGCCGACCGGAAGGAGCACGCCGCCCTCCGCGCCGGGCTGGCGGGCCTGGCGTTCGACGACGTCTTCGACATCGCCTACGCCCCCACAACCGCCGAGGACGTCCGGGCGGCGCTGGAGGCCCTCGACGGCCGGGTCGGCCACTACCTCTTCTGCTCCTCCACCCGGGTCTACGACCACACCGCGCCCCTCCCCTTCACCGAGACGACCCCGCGCAGCCTCTACTGGGGGGAGTACGCCCGCCACAAGCTCGAGGCCGAGGACGTCCTCCTCGAGCGCCACCGGGCCGGGGGCCTGCCCGTCACCCTGGTGCGCCCGACCCACGTCCTGGGCCCGTACAACACCCGCGACAACGAGACCTTCTTCTTCGACCGGATCCTCCGCGGCCGGCCGGTCCTCGTCCCGGGGGACGGCGGATGGCTCCGCCAGTTCGGGCACGCCGAGGACCTGGCCCACGCCTTCGCCGAGATGGCGGGCAATCCCAGGGCGTCCGGCCAGGCCTACAATATCACCGGCGAGGAGTGCGTCACCCAGGCCGGGTTCGTGGAGCTGATCGCCCACGTCATGGGGAAGCCGGTCGAGCTGGTCCACTTCGATCCCAAGCTCCTCGAGGGGTTCGAGAAGCCCGGCCGCGTCTTCGGCCAGAACCTCGTCTACCCGGCCCACATCTTCTACAGCACCGCCAAGGCCAGGCTCGAGCTGGGCCTCCACCCGCGCTACACCCTGGAGGCCGGCCTCCGGCAGACCTACGAGTGGTACCTGGCCGAGGGGCTCGACCGCCGCCCCGTGGAGTTCGCCTTCGAGGATCAGCTCCTGGCCCGGCTCGGCCGGGGGCGTTGACCCATGCCGCGGGGCCCCGTCTCCGTCCTCCTCTACCATCCCGACGCCGCCGCCGACTACGCCCGGCTGGTCCGCGCCCCCCGAGACCGCATCCGCCTTCACGTCGCCTCGACCCGCGAGGAGGCGGAACTCCACCTAGCCGAGGCCGAGGTCCTCTACACCTGGGGGTTCCCCGGCGAGCTCCTCCCCCGCGCGAAGCGCCTCCGCTGGGTCCAGATCATGGGGGCGGGCGTGGACCGCTTCCTCACCGCGCCGCTGCCGCCTGGCGTCAAGCTGACGCGGGCCCCCGGCGTCTTCGGACCCTGGATGGCCCAATACGCCCTCGGCTGGCTCCTCTGGGTCACCCAGCGGATGGAGGCGGTCCGCCAGGCCCAGCAGGCCCGCCGCTGGGCCCCGTTCAACGCCGACCGCCTCCACGGACGGACCCTCGGGATCCTCGGGGCGGGCTCCATCGGGCGGGCCATCGCCCGCGCGGCCAGGGCCTTCGGGATGCGCGTGACCGGGGTGACCCGGAGCGGCCGGCGCGTCGCCGGCGTGGACCGGGTCTACGGGCGGGGGGCCCTCCGGGCGTTCCTCCGGGAGGCCGACTGGGTGGTCGTCGTCCTGCCGCTGACTCCCGAGACGCGGGGGATCATCGGGGAGCCCGAGCTCCGGGCGATGAAGCCGAGCGCCTGGCTCGTCAACATCGGGCGCGGCGCCCTCGTCGAGGAGGCGGCGCTGATCCGAGCGCTCCAGGAGCGGTGGATCGCGGGGGCCATCCTCGACGTCTTCCCCAAGGAGCCGCTCCCGCCCGAGCACCCCCTCTGGGCCCTCCCCAACGTCGTCGTCACCCCCCACATCGCCGGCCCCAGCACCCCGGAGGAGATCGCGCCGATCTTCAACGCCAACCTCCGGCGCTACCTGGCCGACCGCCGGCTCCTCGGCCTCGTGGACCGGCGCCGCGGCTACTGAGCGCGGGCTGCAGGAGGTGGGCGTGGCAGTCGATGATCCCCGATCCGAGGAGGCGGCCACAAAAAATGGATCCTTCCGACTTTCGAGTGGGCGATGGGGCCCCCGCCGGGGGTTCCCGCTCGCTCAGCCTCGACGACGGCCCGCTGGGGAGGCGCCGACCCTTCGCTTCACA
>JACPHL010000136.1 GCA_016188625.1 Candidatus Rokuibacteriota bacterium
AGATGAGTGCGCCTATCTTACCCCAGTCCTGCGACGAGCGAAAGGGGATCGCGGGGAGGCGTCGGCCCCGAGCGGAACGTTAAGCGGAGCGGCGCGGGTCCCCGTCGTGAGCGAGCCGGGTGGGGAAGCCGGCTCACGGGCTCGGAACGAAGGAGGAGGGGCCCCGCCCGGCGAGCCACTGACGGGTGCGCCGCGGAGCGTGTGGAGCGAGGGGTCGACGCCTCCCGCTCGGGGGCTCGGTTGGGGGGCGGAGCCCCCCTCCGAGTTGTCTAAAGGCTGCGGACCAGGGCGGCGATGTGGCGGGCGCTGATCCCGTGGCGGTCCAGCAGCTCCGCGGGCCGGCCGCTCCGGGGGAGCTCCCGCACCGCCAGCGCGTGGACCCGGACCCCCTCGGTCCCCACCGCCTCGCGCACGGCGTCCCCCAGCCCGCCCTCGGCGTAGTGGTCCTCCACCGTCACCAGGGTGTCGCGGGTCTCCCGGGCGGCGCGGAGGAGCCCCTCCCGGTCCAGGGGCTTGACGCCGTAGAGGTCGATCACCCGGACGGCGATCCCCTCCCGCGCCAGCTCGGCGTGGGCCCGGAGGGCCTCGTGCACCGTCACCCCCGCGGCCACCACCGTGGCGCGGTCGGCAGGGCTCGAGCGGAGCACCTTCAGGCCCCCGATGGCGAACGGCTCCTCGGGGTCGTAGAGCACCGGCGTCTTGGGGCGCGAGGTCCGGATGTAGACGATCCCCCGGTGGCGGGCCGCCAGCTCCACGCACCGCTCCGCCGCGACCGCGTCGGCCGGATAGAGGACGACCGCGCCGGGGACCGCGCGCATCATCGCCAGGTCCTCGAGCCCCATCTGGGAGGGGCCGTCCTCGCCGATGCTCACCCCGGCGTGGGAGCCGGCCAGCTTGATGTTGGCCCGCGAGATGGCCGCCATCCGGATCTGGTCGAAGGCCCGCGTCAGGAAGCAGGCGAAGGTGGAGGCGAAGGGGATCTTGCCCGCGCTGGCCAGCCCCACGGCCATCCCGACCATGTTCTGCTCGGCGATGAAGGCCTCCACGAACCGGTCCGGGCAGGCCTCGAGGAACTTCTCCGCGTAGGTGGAGTTCTTGACGTCGCCGTCCAGGGCCACGATGGCGGGGTTCAGCTTCCCCAGCCGGGCCAGCGCCTCCCCGTACGCGGCCCGGGTCGCCACCTCCTCGCCGATCCGGTAGGACGGCGCGGGCAGGGGCTGGAGCTCGCGGGAATTCTCAACGGGAGGGGCCTGGCGCCGCGGCCGTCTGATGCGGGGCGGCGGGGCGCCGTGGAGCCGGGCCTCGAGGTGGGCGATAGCCTCGGCCGCCTCCGTCTCCTTGAGCGGCTTGCCGTGCCAGCCGTCCCGGTCCTCGACCCCGGGGATCCCCTTCCCCTTCACGGTCCGGGCCAGGATCGCGGTCGGCCGGCCCCGCCCCCGGCGCGCCCGCCGGAGGGCGCGGACGATCTGGCCCATGTCGTGCCCGTCGATGGCGATGACCCGCCAGCCGAAGGCCTGAAGGCGCCGCCGGTAGACGCCGAGGTCGTGGCCGAGCATGGTGGCGCCGGACTGGCCGAGCCGGTTGATGTCGAAGAGCGCCACCAGATGGTCGAGCCCGTAGTGGCTGGCGAGCGCGACGGCCTCCCAGGTGCTCCCCTCCGCGCTCTCCCCGTCGCCCACGAGCACGAAGACAGCACGGTCGCTCCCGTCGAGCCGGGCCGCCAGCGCCATCCCCGCCCCGATGCCCAGACCCTGCCCCAGCGACCCGGTGGCGACCTCCACCGCCCCGAGGCGCGGGGTCGGGTGCCCCTCGAGCGGGCTGTCCAGGCGCCGGAGGGTCGGGAGGTCCTCCACGGGGAAGGCCCCCGCCTCGGCCCAGGCCGCGTAGAGGACCGGGGCCGCGTGCCCCTTGGACAGCACGAAGCGGTCGGCCCCGGGCGCCCTGGGGTCTCGCGGATCGAGCCGCATGGTGTCGAAGAACAGGGCGGCCACGAGGTCGGCGGCCGAGCAGCAGCTCGTGGGGTGGCCGCTCCCCGCGGCCGTGGTGGCGCGGATGGAATGGATCCGCAGCCGGGTGGCGACGTCCTCGAGGCGTTGGAGCCGGTCAGGTGCCTTCACGCGCGTTCTCTCCTTCTCTCGGGTCTTCCCGAGATCCAGCCTATCGCCCCGGGAGCCGACCGCGCAAGGGGCTCGGCCCCCGCGCGCCGGCGCGTCCTCGCCACGCGCCCGGGATCAGGGGCGGATCCTGAGCTGAGGGTGCCGGCGCCAGAGGTAGCCGGCCATGGCGGCGGCCGCCAGGAGGTTGCCGACCAGGACGGCCGGCCAGGTCAGCGCGCGCAGCACCGGTTCGGCGACGACCCAGGCCACCGTGACGAAGCCGAACTCGAAGACGACGAAGAGCAGCAGGATCCCGAAGCCGAGATCGGGCTTCTTCTCGGCCACGGCCAGGAGCCGCGAGGCGATGCCGCCGAGCACGCCGAAGACGAGCCCGTGCACCCAGGTGTACATGAGGACCATCTCCAGCGAGGCCGACAGGCTCTCGGGCGAGACGAGCCCCTCACCCCGCCGGAAGAGCATGGTGCCGAGGACCGTGGGCGTGTAGAAGGGCCGGCCCTGCATGGTGTCCACGATCAGGAACCAGACGGCGATCGTCCCGGCGCCGAGGAGACCGGCGACGATCCCTTCGAGGTAGAGCCTGGACGTCTCCGCGGCCTCGGTCTCCGCGGGAGCGGGGCTGGTCACGCCGGGCGGGGCCATCGGGGCCGTCATCGCTGCACTCCTTTCCGGGCGCTGGGTCGCCCGTCAAAGGTTCCTTGAGAGAGTATATACCCTGGCCCGGCCCGGGTGGGAGAGGGTGCGTGCCCGGCGAGGGCCGGTCAGGACAGGCCCAGGAGGCGCTCGAGCCTGCCCCGGTCGAAGCCGACCACGGCCTCCCCATCCACGAGCGTCACGGGGGTGGCCCGATACCCGAGCCGATGGAGCTCGTTCAGGGCCTCCGGGTCCGCCTGGACGTCCTTGGCCATGAACGCGATCCCCTTTCGAGAAAGGAACTCTTTCTCCCGGTCGCAGCTCGCTCAGCCGGGCTGGGTGTAGATGATGACCTCTGGGGCCATGGGGGCCTCCTCTCTCCGCCCCGGAAAGGGCGGCGTATTCCCATCACGATCTGGGATGCGGGCCGGCGGGGCGGGGATTCAGAGCGCCAGGGGCGGCTCATCACCGCCCTCGCAAGTGCTTGATTTGATGACAGTCCCGAAACGGTCTCCGCGTCAGCCGAAGGTAGCCGACAACTGCCGAAGAAATCAAGCCCCGCGCCTCACTCGAGTTGGGCCGTTTCCGGGCCGGTCGGCACCTGTACCCGCACAATCTCCGCAGATTTGACTGAGCCCGGGGGTTTGAGTAAAGTTCAACCAACGCCATGAACTGCCCGGGATGCGGCTTCGGGGTCTCGCCTGACTTCGCCTTCTGCCCGCGGTGCGGAGCCCGGCTTGGCGCCCGGCCCGCGGAGGCCGCGGCGCCTGCGTCGCCCGCTCCCGTGGTTCGCGAGCCGGCGCCGTCCCGGGAGATCCCGCCCCCCGCCCGCACGGACACGGTCCGTCCGGGCGATGAACGGCCGGACGAGGGGGACCGGCGCCTGGTCACCGTGCTGTTCGCCGATCTCTCAGGCTTCACCGCCCTGAGCGAGCGTGTGGACCCCGAGGAGATCCGGGCCTTCCAGAACGATCTCTTCCGAGAGATGTCCGTGGCGCTCGAGCGCTATGGGGGCTTCGTCGAGAAGTTCGTCGGCGATGCGGTCATGGCGGTGTTCGGTGCTCCGCATGCCCACGAGGACGACCCCGAGCGGGCGCTCCACGCGGCCCTCTTGATGCACGAGCGTGTGGCGACGCTCAATCGCCGGTGGGAGCGGCGCCTCGGCAAGACGCTCGCCCTCCACATCGGCGTGAACACCGGTCCCGTCGTCGCCGGCACCCTCGGCTCGGCCTCGGCCGGTGCCTACGCGGTCACGGGAGACACTGTGAACACGGCCTCGCGGCTCCAGAGCGCCGCCCAGCCGGGCGAGACGCTGGTCAGCCTCTCCACGCACCAGCTCACGCAGCACGCGTTCCTTTTCGAGCCGCTGGGCGAGGTCACGATCAAAGGCAAAAACCTGCCGGTCCAGGTGTACCGGGTGACGGGCCGGCGCAGGACGCAGGGGTCGGCGCGGGGCCTGGAGGCCCACGGGCTCGTCGCCCCCATGGTGGGACGCGCCGATGAGCTGGGCCAGATGGTGGCCGCCTTCGACCGGATGGTGCGCGGCCGGGCGCAGGTGGTGAGCCTGGTCGGCGAGGCCGGCGTGGGCAAGTCGCGGTTGCTCCGGGAGTTCTTCCAGACCCTCGAGGACGGCCAGCGTCTCGGAGCCACCACCGTGCGCCGCGCCGTCTGCTCCTCGCTCGGCGAGCAGCCGTACGGCGTCTTCGCCACCTTCATCCGTGATGCGTACGGGGTGGCACCGGACGACCCCCTGGAGGTGGCCCAGGACAAGCTCGCATCTGGGCTGACGGCGCTGGGCGCCGATGAGGTCGAACCCGCGGCCATCGCACCGGTGCTCGGCTACGTGCTGGGCGTCGAGGCCGCTGAACGGTTCCGCCACGTGGAGCCGGAGCAGCTCAAGCGCCAGATCTTCCTGGCCCTGCGCCGGCTCGTGGAGCGCCGGCTCCAGCAGGGCCCGCTGGTGCTGGTGGTGGAGGATCTGCACTGGGCCGACGCCGCCTCCGTGGAGCTCCTCCAGTTCCTGGTCGACCGGCTCGCCGATCGGCAGCTCATGCTCGTGGCGACGTACCGGCCTTCCTTCGACCCCAGAGCCCTCGCCACCAGCCGCGCGTCACACACCGCCCTCCGGCTCACGCCTCTGTCCCCCGGCGACAGCGAGGCCCTGCTGAGCGCGTATTTCGGTCCGTCGGCAGGACGCCTGCCCCCGCGGCTACGCCAGCTCGTGCTCCAACGCGCCGGCGGTCATCCTCTCTATCTCGAAGAGATCGTGCGCAGCCTCATCGCGGGGGGCGTGCTGGTGCGCGGGGAGGACGGGTGGACCGGTACCGCGGACGCCGCCACCGTGCAGGTGCCGCCGACGATCCACGGGCTCCTCCTCGCACGCGTCGACCGCCTCCCGGCGGACGCCCGGCGCGTGCTTCACGAAGCCGCCGTGCTCGGACCGGTATGCGACGTCGCGCTCCTCCGCCGGATCGCCAGCGCCCCGACCGCCGTGGAGGCGGCCCTCAAGGTCCTCCAGGACAACGACCTCCTGGAGGAGGCAGCCCGTCCGCTCGGGGAGCCTGTGACGACGGCCCGCACCGACCGCGCCTACCGGTTCACGCACGTCCTGCTCCAGGAAGTCGTCTACCAGAGCCTGCTGGTCCGGCGCCGGGTCGAGCTCCACGGGCGCGCCGGCCGGGCCCTGGAGGCCATGGCCGCGAGCGGCCCGAAGCGCCTCGAGGACGTCGAGGTCCTCGGCCATCACTTCAGCATGAGCGACGAGAAACTCAAGGGGGCGAGGTACCTGGTCGCGGCGGGAGACTGGGCGCGCGGGATGTACGCCAACGACGACGCCGTCCGCCATTACAAGAGTGCGCTCGCCACGCTCCGCGAATGCGACGGCTGCGAGGAGGAGCAGTGGGCGGTGCGAGAGCGGCTGGGCGACCTCCTGGCCCCCATGGGCGGCCGTGCCGCCGCGTTGGCACACTACGAAGCCGTCCTGGCGGCGTTCGCCACCGCCGAGGATCGGCCGGCCCAGGCCAGGCTCCAACGCAAGATCGCCAGCCTCTACTGGGAGGCCGGGGACCGCGCCGTCGCCCTGGCGCGCTTGCAGGCGGGGCTCAGCCTGCTCGAGGGCCGCGTGGAGCACATCGAGCTGGCACACCTCTACCAGGAGATGGGGCGCCTCGCGTTTCGGAGCGGTGACAATCGCCGGGCCATCGACTGGGCGCAGCGCGCGCTCGCCCAGGCTGAACCCCTCACCACGGCCTCCCCCGAGCCGGACACACCTCTCGACGCGGAGCGCCGCAGGGCGGCCGCCTCTGCCGTCGCTCAGGCGTACAACACCCTCGGCGTCGCCCTCGCCCGCACCGGGCGGCTTCGGGACGCGGTCGGGCACATCGAGCGGAGCGTCGCGGTCGCCGAGGCTCACGACCTCCTGCAGGCGGCCTGTCGCGGCTACACGAACCTCGGGGTCCTGTACAGCGCCCTGGACCCGAAGCGGGCCATCGAAACGTGCACCCACGGGCTGGAGATGGCCAAGAAGATCGGCGACCTCGGCTTGCAGTCGCGTCTCAACACCAATCTCGCCGTGGCCTACTGCGCCCTGACCAATCGCTGCGAGGAGCAAGGGCTGAGCGCGGCCCAAGCCGCGCTCGACCTCGACCGCCAACTCGGGCAGCTCGACCACCTCGCAGTGCCGCTGATCGTGCTCGGCCAGATCCACCAGTGCCACGGGGACCCCGAGCTCGCGCTCAAGTACTACCGGGAAGCGCTGGAGCTGGTCGAGCAGATCGGGGAGCCCCAGCTCCTCTTCCCCTGCTATGATGGGCTGGCCACGCTCTACCTAGACCGAGGCGACGAGCCCCAGGCTGAGGAGTTCATGGTGAAGGCGCAACGGGTCTGCGAGGAGGCCGGGCTCGAGCCCGACTCCCTCGTGGTTCTGCCATTCCTCGAATAGCGTGAGGCCGCACCCGCGCGGAAAGGAGCGCCCGATGGACCTGACGTACTCGCGACCACCGGTGCAGCTCGGTGAGCCCGCTCCAGACTTCTCGTTGCCGGCCGCCCATGAGGAAGGGAGCGTGTCGCTCTCCGAGTACCGTGGGCGCAGCCCCGTGCTCCTCGCCCTGTTCCGCGGCCTGTACTGACACTTCTGCCGGCGGCACGTCGTGCTGCTCAGCGCAACGGCGGAGAAGCTCGAGCGGGAGGGTGTCCAGACCCTTGCGGTCGTGGCGGCGGACGCGAGGCGGGCCCGGATGTTCTTCCGGTACCGCCGTCCGCGGATGCCGGTGGGCGCCGACCCCGACCTCACTACGCATCGCGCCTATGGGCTCCCGAACGCCGCCATCACCCCGGAGCTCCTGGAGGCCGTGCAATCCAAGGCCACGCAGCTGCTCGGCGAGTTGAAGCAGCCGGAGGTGCCGACCGCCGAGGCCTACGATACGCTCGGCCGCCTCGACGGCTATCAGGTCACCGAGGGCGACGCCGCGGAGGCCCAGCGACACCAGGTCCAGCTCCTCGGGCAGTTCCTGATCGATCGGGACGGCGTCGTCCGGTGGGCCAATGTCGAGTGCGCCCGGGACCAACTGGCGGGTCTCGCGCAGATGCCCTCCGACGAGGAGCTGCTGGCCGCGGCCCGAGCCGTGTAGGCGACGCGCGAGAGGTGACCCCACTTGTCAGGAGCTAGACGGGACGAAACTCCGGCGCTCGATGACGTTCCCGCGACTCGCTGGAGGTCGCTCGGATGAAGTGCCCTCGGTGCCAAACTTCGAACCCTGAGGGCGCGCGCTTCTGCGAGGACTGTGGAGCGCGCCTGGAACTGACGTGCCCGAGCTGCGGTCAGCTGGTCGGCGTGGGCAAGAAGTTCTGCCGCTCGTGCGGGGCGGCTTTGCCGGCTGAGCCAAGTCGCTTCGCCTCCCCCGAGGCTTACACCCCCAAGCACCTCGCCGAGAAAATCCTGACCTCCAAGAGCGCCCTCGAAGGCGAGCGCAAGCAGGTCACCGTGCTTTTCGCCGACCTCAAGGGCTCCATGGAGCTTTTGGCCGACCGCGACCCCGAGGAGGCGCGTCGCCTCCTCGATCCCGTCCTTGAACGCATGATGGAGGCCGTCCACCGCTACGAGGGAACGGTCAATCAGGTCATGGGGGACGGGATCATGGCCCTCTTCGG
>JACPHL010000139.1 GCA_016188625.1 Candidatus Rokuibacteriota bacterium
CCCCCCGGAAGCTCGACTGCCTGGTCTTTGGCTATCTCTGGCTGGAGAAGGTCATCTCAGGCCTCGGCGACATCAAGCGCCTGGCCGTCTCCGAGGTCGTCGCCACCCAACCGCGGACCCGGGGACAAAATGCCTCTTGACTGGCCGGGATACGGATTGTTATGATGTTATGACATTCCGGCCCTGCTTCGGAGTCTGACATGGCTGAAATCCAGCGCGAGAGCCCCGTGCCGCTCTACCACCAGCTCCGCGAGATCCTGCGGAGCGAGATCCTCGAGGGGCGCTTCAAGCCCGGGGAGCGTCTCCCCACGGAGTTCGAGCTGATCGCCCGATACCAGGTCAGCCGGACGACCGTCCGCCAGACCATCGGCGAGCTCCAGAAGGAAGGGCTCGTCACCGTCCACCGGGGGAAGGGGACCTTCGTCCGCGACGGCAAGATCGAGCCCGAGCTCTCCGCCCTGACCGGGTTCGTGGAGGACATGCTCGCGCTGGGGATCGAGGCCTCGGCCCGGGTCCTCTCCATCGAGGAGGTCCGCGCCGACAAGCTGGTGGCGGGCCAGCTCGGGCTCAACCCGAGCGATCGGGTCATCAAGATCGTGCGGATCCGGCTGGCCAACCAGGAGCCCCTCTCCTACGACGTCTCCTTCCTCCCGTACGAGATCGGGGCCAAGCTCGCGCAGGAGGACCTCGTCGTCTACCCCATCTTCACCCTGCTCGAGGACAAGTACGGCGTGCCGCTGGGCGAGGCCGATTACCGGATCGAGGC
The DNA here is from genome assembly GCA_016188625.1 of Candidatus Rokuibacteriota bacterium. Taxonomy (GTDB): domain Bacteria; phylum Methylomirabilota; class Methylomirabilia; order Rokubacteriales; family JACPHL01; genus JACPHL01. The sequence goes on from JACPHL010000139.1 coordinate 767, forward strand.
GAGCCTCGCCGATCGCAAGATCGCCGAGGCCCTGGGGATCAGGAAGGGCGCCGCCATGCTTTCCATCGAGCGGACCACCTACAGCGCCAGCGGGGTCGCCGTGGACTTCGAGCAGCTATTCTACCGAGGGGATCGAATCCGGTACACGATGCGGCTCAAGCGAAAGCGGCCCGGCTACTCCGCGACGTAACGCGTGCGGGGTCGTCAGGGTGGCCACGACTCGGGAAGGAGGTGGATGAGGGGGCGCTGGAACACGGGGAGATGGACAGGACCGTGGGTCAAGAGAAAGATTCAGAGGAGGGACAAGGAGGGGTTCGATGGGAAGGCTGACGAGCTATCCGGTCGTTGACTGCGATGGGCACATCTTCGAGCCCATCGACCTCTGGGAGAAGTGGATCGAGGCGCCCTATAAGCTGGCCGCCCCGAAGGTCATGAAGGACTGGCGCGGGGATCAACGCGAGTACGTGGAGGGCAAGTTCTACCCGATCCCGTACGGCCCCGGGGCCGGCCTCCCCCACGGCTGGCAGGGGATCGCCAAGGTCCAGCAGGATGACGTCCTGGGCGGCGCGTACCCCCGCGGCTACGAGGCCGCCGAGGTGGCCGGCTTCGACCCGAAGGCCCGCCTCGAGGCGATGGACAGCGAGGGGATCGACATCGGCGTCTGCTACCCCACCCGCGGGCTCTACAGCATCAACGTGGACGACCCGGGCCTGGCCGCCGCCGTCAGCCGCGCGTACAACAACTGGCTCTACGAGACGTGGGTGAAGACCGATCCCAACCGCCTCATCGGGGTGGCGATGGTGCCGTTCTGGCAGGACGTGGACGCGGCCATCAAGGAGATGGAGCGCTGCAAGCGGGAGTTCGGCTTCTACGGGACCTACATCCGGCCGAACCCCCGGCGGGGCCTGACCTTCGCGAGCCCCCACTTCCACCCCTTCTACGAGGCCGCCCAGGACCTCGGGATGCCCATCGGGCTCCACGAGGGGACCGGCTTCAGCGCGGCGGCCGGGACCGAGCGCTTCGACCGCTTCATCATCAACCACGCCATCTCCCACCCCTTCGAGCAGATGCTGGCGATGATCGCCTTCATCCTCGGCGGGGTGCTCGAGAAGTTCCCGCGGCTCCGGGTGCTCTTCCTGGAGTCCGGGGCGAGCTGGGGGGCCTACTGGCTCTGGCGGATGGACGAGCACATCGAGAAGCGCCCGGACGAGTGCCAGGACCTCCGGATGTCCGCGACGGAGTACTTCCGCCGCCAGTGCGTCATCACCACGGAGACCGACGAGCACCCGGTGGCCGGGGCCGCCGAGTACATCGGGGAGGACAACATCGCCTGGTCCACCGACTTCTTCCACTGGGACGCCAAGTTCCCGGGGTCGGTGGAGTACGTGGTCAATCGGAAGGACCTGAGCGACACCTTCCGCGAGAAGCTCCTGGGTACCAACGCCATCCGGATCATGGGCCTCGAGAAGCAGGCCCAGGCCGTGATGAAGTCCAGCAAGAAGAGGTAGCCTCCGAACCGGTCATACCACGGCGGCGGGAGGGGGGCGATCCCCCTCCCGCGGGGACATCGATGCCCGATCACACCGTAGTGGTGGTCGGCGGCGGGGTGGCGGGGATCCGAGCGGCCCTGGCCGCCAGGGCCCAGGGAGCCGACGTGGCCCTGGTCTCCAAGGTCCACCCGCTTCGAAGCCACTCCTGCACCAGCCAGGGCGGGCTCAACGCGGCCCTCGCCCCCGACGACTCGTGGGAGACCCATGCCCAGGACACCGTGGCGGGCGGGGACTTCCTGGGGGACCAGGACGCCGTCGAGACCCTGGCCCGCGAGGCCCCCGACGCGGTCCTGGAGCTGGACCGCTGGGGGGCCCCCTTCAACCGCGACGAGCGCGGCCGCCTTGCGCTCCGCCGGCTCGCGGGCGCGAACCGCGCCAGGGCCTGCTACGCCGACGACCTGACCGGTCACGTCGTCCTCCAGGTCCTGCACGAGCAGCTCCTGGCCGCGCGCGTCCCCGCCTACGTCGAGTGGGTCGTCACTTCGCTCCTCATGGACGACGGGGCCTGCCGGGGCGTCGTCGCGCTGGAGCTGGCGACCGGGACCCTCCACGCCATCACGGCCCGGGCCGTGGTGCTCGCCACCGGCGGCTTCGGTCGGGTCTACGAGCCGACCGGGGCCTCCCTCGGCCTGACCGGGGACGGGCTCGCCCTCGCCTATCGCGCCGGGGCCGTCCTGATGGACATGGAGATGGTGCAGTACCACCCCACGGCCCTGACGGGGACCGGGGCCCTCCTCACCGAGGCCCTCCTGGGCGAGGGGGCCCTCCTGGTCACGGGGGGCGGGGAGCGGGTGATGGCGGAGGCCGCGCCGCGGCTCGGCGAGCGGGCCCCGCGGGATCTCCTCAGCCGGAGCATCGCCTCCCGCCTCAAGGCCGGCGAGGCGGTCCTGCTCGACGCCCGGCCGATCGGCGGGGCGCGGCTCGGCCGGAGTTTCGGGGTGACCCGCCACCTGGTCAAGGCGGTGGCCGGTCTGGACCTCGCCAAGGAGCCGGTCCCGGTGGAGCCGGTCCCCCACCGGACGATGGGGGGGGTCCGGGTGGATCTCCACGGGGCGACGGGGCTCCCCGGGCTCTTCGCCGCGGGCGGGTGCGCGGCCACCGGGGTGCACGGGGCCAACCGCCTGGGCGGCAACTCCCTCCTCGAGGCGCTGGTGTTCGGGCGGCGTGCCGGCGAAGCGGCGGCCCGCGCCGCGGCCGCGGCCCCGACGGGGCAGGGCGCCTCGAGCCGGCTCGCCGATGAGGAGCGGGCCCTCGAGGCCCTCACCGCGCGAGGGGGTGGCCCGGACGCGGCCGCCGCGATCCGCCAGGCGCTGACCCGGACCATGCGTGAGCAGGTCGGCCTCTTCCGGGAGGCCGCCGGGCTCGCCGAGGCGACCCGGACGATCGTCGGGCTCCAGGAGCGACACCGGGGGCTCGGGGTGACGGCCTCCGGCCGGCGGTGGAACTCCGCCCTGGTGAGCCACCTCGAGCTCGGCCATCTGCTCGAGGTGGCCCGCGTGGTGGCCGCGGCGGCCCTGGCGCGCCAGGAGAGCCGGGGCGTCCACGCCCGGCGGGATTTCCCGGAGCGGGACGATACCGGCTGGCTCCGGCACACCCTGGCCTCCTTCACCCCCGACGGCCCCAAACTGGATGCCCAGCCGGTGGTCATCACCCGATGGCCGCCGGGGCGGAGGGCGTACTGATGGAGCTGATCTTCAAGGTCTACCGACACGATCCCACGGCGGGGACCAAGCCGGCCCTCGAGAGCTATCCCGTCAGCCTCCCCGACGGCGCGACCGTCCTGGACGGCCTCCTCCAGATCCGGGACCGCCACGACGGCGGCCTGGCGTTCCGGGCCGCGTGCGGGCGCGGGTTCTGCGGGGAGTGCACGCTCCGGATCAACCGGAGCGGCAAGCTCGCCTGCATCACGCGGGTCGCCCAGGTGGCCAAGGACGGCGAGGTGACCGTCGAGCCGGTCCGGAACATCACGGTCCTGAAGGACCTCGTCTACGACGTGGACGAGCTCCTCTGGCAGAAGATCGCCTGGGTGGAGCCGTGGCTGCGCCCGGCGACCGCTCAGCCCGACGGCGGGTACGTGATCCCGGACGCCGAGCTCGAGCCGATCAGGAAGGCGATGAGCTGCTACTACTGCGGCCTCTGCGACGAGGGGTGCAGCGTCATCCCCTTCGACCGCCGCTTCTCGGGCCCGGCCGCCCTCACCAAGGCCTTCCGGGTCGTCTTCGACCCCCGGGACGGGGCGGCGCGGGAGCGGCTGAAGCGGCTCGGGGAGCCGCGGGGGATGTGGGACTGCGTCCACTGCTACGAGGCCAACGAGCACTGCCCGCGGGGGATCGACCCCACCGACCGGATCTTCGACCTCAGGGACAAGGCGGTCGAGCTGGGAGTGAAGTCGGGGACGGCCAACCCCCAGGTGGCCCGGCACTACGACAGCTTCGCCGCGTCGGTCAGGCAGAGCGGCTGGCTCGACGAGGGGCGGCTGGCCCTGGAGACCTGGGGGCTCGGGCGGCTGGGGGAGCTCCTCCCCATGGCCTGGCGCGCCCTCCGACGGGGGAAGCTGCCGGTCCCCTACCTCCATCGCAAGCGCCCGGGGGCCGAGTGGATCCGACGGATCTTCGACAAGGTGGAGAAGCGATCATGAGCTACGCCTTCTATCCAGGGTGCGTCTCGCGGGGGGGGTGCCCCGAGCTCTACCCCTCCGCCGTGAAGGTCGCCGGGCGGCTCGGGCTCGGCCTCGAGGAGCTCACCGACGTCGGCTGCAACGGCGCCGGGGTCCTGAGCCGCGCGGTCTCGGACCCGATCAACGCCCGGACCTTCGCCAAGGCGGAGGCGCGCGGGCTCACCCAGCTCATGACCATCTGCAGCACCTGCACCGGGGTCATGGGCGGGGCCAACCTCCGGCTGAAGGAGGCCCCGGCCTACCGGGAGCGGATCAACCGGGAGTTCCTGGCCGAGGAGCGGCTCGCCTACCAGGGGTCGGTGGACGTCAAGCATCTCCTCTGGCTCCTCGTCGAGGACTACGGGCTCGACCGGCTCCGCGCCGAGGTCCGGCGCCCGCTCAAGGGCCTTCGGGTCTCGCCGTTCTACGGCTGCTACATCCGCCGGCCGGACGGGATCCTGGAGGGCAAGCCCGCGCGCAAGCGCTACCTCGAGATGGTCATCGAGGCGCTCGGGGCGGAGGTGACCGACTTCGGGGGGAAGGGGAAGTGCTGCGGCTTCCCGGTCCTGACCGCCAACGAGCCGAACTCGATGGCGATGGTGGCGGCCCACACCGGCGAGGCGAAGAGCAAGGGGGCCGAGTGCATGGTGACGCCCTGCCCGCTCTGCCATCTCAACCTCGACGGGGGCCAGCCCAGGGCGGCGAAGATGAAGGGGACCGCGATCGACCTGCCGATCCTCCACCTCCCCCAGCTTATCGGGCTGGCGCTCGGCTTCTCGGCGGAGGAGCTCCACCTCAAGCGCCACATCGTCCCCACGCGGCAGGTCGCCGAGAAGGTCTCGCTCCTCACCTGAGGCCCTCGGCCGCTCGGCGACGAGCTGAATGAGCGCTGGTCCCCCGAGGGCCGCGCCCGTCGCCCTCGACGGGCTCACGCATCGATCCGTCGAGGTGGAGGGCGCCCGATGGCACTGCGTTCGGGCCGGGGCCGGACCGCCGGTGGTGATGCTGCACGGCTGGCCCGAGACCTGGTACTGCTGGCGACACCAGATCCCGGCCGTGGCGGCGGCTCGCACGGTGTACGCCCCGGACCTTTTGGGCTGGGGGGAATCGGACAAGCCTGAGGGGGACTACTCGGTCCCGGCCATGGTGGGGAGGCTGAAGGGGTTGCTCGACGCCCTGGGGATCGGGCGGACGGCCCTGGTCGGTCACGACTGGGGCGGGATCCTCTCCTACCCGTTCGCCCTCCGGTACCCGGAGATGGTGGACCGCCTGTTCATCATCAACGCCGCCTTCCACCGGCGGCCCCCGCTCGCCCCGCTCCACCGCTACTACTTTCACCTCCCCCTGCTCCCCGAGCTCCATGCCCGCCTGTCGGGGGATTCGCTGATCCGTGGCATCATCCGGTGGTGGGCCGCGAACCAGGCGGCCTTCCCGCCCGAGGTGATCGCCGTGTACCAGGAGGCCTTTCGCCGCCCCGGGGCCCACGCCGCCACCCTCCGCTACTACCGGGCCTCCAGCGTGAGCGGGATGTGGCGGCGCCGGCGGTACCGGGGGCCGCAGATCGCCGCGCCGCTGCTGGCGGTGTGGGGGGAGCGGGATCCCGTGCTCCCCGTCAGGGCGGCCGAGCAGCTGAAGGAGGACCTCCCCGCCACCCGGGTGGTGCGGGTCCCCGGGGCCGGTCACTTCCCCCATGAGGAGCAGCCCGAGCAGGTGACCCGTCTGCTGCTGGCCTTCCTCGACGGCCGCCTCCCCCCCGACGCGGGCGGGGAGGAAGGGGCGCCGGGGGGTCCCGCAGCCCACTAACCCGCCCTCCCGCCGTCAACGGGGAGGGCCAGAGGAGGAGAGGACGATGGCCGAGGCTCCAGCACGAAAAAAGATCACGATCCCCATGCTCATGGAGAAGAAGCGGAAGAAAGAGCCGATCACCATGCTGGCGGTCTACGATTACCCGACGTCCATCCTGGCCGACCGCGTGGGGATCGAGATCCTCTGCACCAGCGACACCGGCGGGATGATCCTCTTCGGGCACGAGACCACCGAGACCGTGACCTTCGAGGAGGTTCTCTTCATGACCCAGGGGATGGCCCGGGGCGCCAAGTACGGCCTCCGGATGACGGACATGCCGTACATGAGCTACCACTTCTCCGAGGAGCAGGCGATCCGGAACGCCGCGCGGTTCGTCGCCGAGGGGCGGGCCGAGGTGATGAAGTGCGAGGGGAACAAGCACCACGCCAAGTTCATCGGGGCCATCGTCCGGGCCGGCATCCCGGTCATGGGGCACATCGGGATCACCCCCATGCGGGTGGCCCAGCTCGGCGGGTTCGCCGCCCAGGGGAAGACCGCGGAGCGGGCGCAGGAGCTGGTGGAGGACGCCCTGGCCATGGTGGAGGCCGGCTGCTTCTCGATCCTCTGCGAGGTCACCACCTCCGAGGTCGCTGAGTACCTCGCCGAGACCCTGCCCGTCCCGGTCATCAGCCTCGGGGCGGGGAACAAGGCCGACGGCGTCCACATCATCACCTCCGACCTCTTCCGGATGTACGACCGCCACACCCCGCGTCACTCCAAGGTGTACCTGGAGATGTTCCCGATCATCCAGAAGGTGTTCGAAGAGTACCGGGACGACATCCTCAACCGTCGCTACCCGGGCCCCGAGCACACCGTCTTCATGAAGGAGGAGGAGCTGAAGCGCTTCCGCGACGTGGTCGGCTGGCACAAGTAGCGGTCAGGGCCGGGGAGGGCCGTTGAGGGGTCCCCCCGGCCCTCCCCACGACCCTCGGAGAGAGACCCGCCTGATGGAGACCCACGATCCCGAGCGCGTGAGGGGCCGGATCGCCGCCTTCCCCCGCGAGCGGACCTGGCTCCTGCCCGCCCTCGAGGCGGTTCAGGCCTCGGAGGGGTGGCTCAGCCTCGAGAGCCTCGAGGCGGTGGGCGAGCACCTCCGGGTCCCGAAGAGCGAGGTCTACGGCGTCGCGACCCACTACCCCGAGTTCCGCCTCGCCCGGCCCGGCGCGCACCTGATCCGCGTCTGCACCGGCGTGAGCTGCCGGCTCACCGGCTCGCTGGAGTGCCTCGGGCGCCTCCAGGCGCGCTTCGGGATCGAGGCCGGCCAGACGACGGCGGACGGCCAGGTGACGCTGGAGGAGGCCGACTGCTTCTTCGTCTGCTCGGCCGCCCCGCTGGTGGAGGTGGACGGCGCCTGCCACGGCCGGGTGAACCCCGCCGAGGCCGAGCATGTCCCGGTCTGGTACCGCTTCTCCCGGGCGCCGCACGCGGCCGGGGTCGCGCGCCCCTCGGCCCCGCCCGAGCTGCCGGGGGAGAGCGCCCGGGCCCGCCTCGCCCACCTCGTCGAGGCGGCCCGGCGTCGCGCCCGCGAGCGCCCGCCGATCCGCCTGCTCGTCCAGGCCGGCTCCTGCGGGGCGGCCGTGGGCGCCGAGGAGGTGGTCAAGGCGCTCCGGACGCTGGCGGCGATGCGGGGGCTCGAGGCCGAGGTCCTCGAGGGCGCCTGCAACGGGATCTGCTACGGCCAGGTCGCCGTCGAGGTCCGCCGGGAGGGGTGGCCCAGGCTGACCGTGACGAACGTGACGAAGGATCGCGTCCCGGACCTCCTCCACGCCCTCTTCTCGACCGAGGCGCCGGTGAGCGGGTTCGACGGGGTGGTCTGGGCCGATGCGTCGTGGCGGGGCTTCCCGCCGGCCCGCGAGCACCCCTTCCTCCGGGGCCAGCACCGCGTGCTCCGCGCGCAGCGCCTCGCGCACCTCGCCGTCCCCGTCCCCGGCGACGCACGCGACCGCCCCGGCCAGCGAGAGCTGCGCGGCGAGCTCCTCCGGAGTGAGCAGGTGGTTCAGGGGCGCGGC
>JACPHL010000130.1 GCA_016188625.1 Candidatus Rokuibacteriota bacterium
ACGGAAGAAGGTCACCAGGGTGACCCCCTTTCAGGGGAGTTTGCCGGACTCTACCGACTTCGCGTGAGGGACTATCGCGTGATTTACGCCAGAACGGACGAGGGATACCTCGTGCTTCGGATCGGCCACCGCCGGGACGTGTACAGAAAGGGACGGCCTTGAAACCCACCGGGATCCTGGGCGAGAAGCCCATCGAGCGCGTCTGAGCTGAAGGATCAGGAGGGGATGAGCCGGGTACTCGCGGTCTGGGCGGTCGAGCTGGTCCTCTTCGCGCTGGTCGTGGCCGCGCTCCTGGCCGAGCGGCCGCTCGCCCTCGGGACGACGATCGGCGCCATCGCCGCCCTGGCCGTCCTCGCCCGGACGTCAAGTCGCCTCTGGGACTGGGTGACGGCCGCCTTCCGCGCCCACCGGGCAGCAGCCCTCGCCGGCGCCGCGGTCCTCGCCCTCGCGCTCCCCTTCTTCCTCCGGGCGAGCCCGTACTGGACCTTCGTCGCCACGCTGGCGCTCGTCTACGTGACCATCGGCCAGGGGCTCAACCTCCAGATCGGGACCACCGGGGTCATCAACCTGGCGGGCGCGGCCTTCGCCGGGCTGGGCGGCTACACGGTCGGCCTCCTGACCGTGAGGCTGGGCGTGACCCCGTGGCTGGCCTTCCTCACCGGCCCCCTGGTCGCCGTCGTCGTGGGCGCGCTCCTCTTCGTCCCCATCCTGAAGGTGCGCGGGCACTACCTCGCCCTGGTCACCATCGCCTTCGGCTTCATCTTCAACATCCTCATGAACAACCTGGAGTTCACCGGCGGGCCCCAGGGGATCAAGAACATCCCGACCCTCCGGCTGTTCGGGTACGCCTTCACCACCGCGCCCGAGCTCGTCGGGATGAAGCTGCCGTATCACGCCAACTTCTACTTCGCGGCGCTCGCCATGGCGGCCCTCGTCACCTGGCTGACCTGGCGCCTCTACAACTCCTGGATCGGGCTGACCCTGAACACGGTCCGGGACGACGAGATCGCGGCCAAGTGCAGTGGGGTCTCCGTGGTGCGGTACAAGCTCCTGGCCTTCTCCATCGGGAACTTCTCCATCGGGCTCGGCGGGGCCTTCTACGCGGTCATGGTGGGGTTCGTGTCGCCCCCCGACTTCGACTTCGGCTACTCCCTGGTCATGGTCTCCATCATCATCCTGGGGGGCCTCGACTCGATCCCGGGGATCGTCCTGGGGGCCTCGCTCCTGATCCCGCTGCCCGAGCGCTTCCGGTTCCTCCACGAGTACCGGCTCCTCCTGTACGGGGCGGCCATCGTCTTGATGCTCATCTTCCGGCCCCGGGGCCTGTGGCCCGCCGCAGTGCGGCGCTACGGCCTCCGGGAGCCGGCGGCGAGCTTCGCGCCCGAGGGGGGACGGCGATGAGCCACCCGCCTCTTCCTGTCGCCCCCCGCCCGCGGCCCCGGGCGGTGGGGGGGCTTGGGGGAGGAGCGACGCCGCTCCCCCCCAAGGTCGACCGATGAGCCTCTTCACCACGCGCGCCCTCACGGTCCGGTTCGGCGGGTTGACGGCCGTGGATCAGGTGGACCTCCGCGTGGAGGAGGGGGAGACCCTGGGGCTCATCGGCCCGAACGGCTCCGGGAAGACCACGTTCTTCAATGCGGTGACGGGCCTGGTCCCGGCCGCGGGGGAGGTGTGGTTCCGCGGGGGCCCGCTCCAGGGGCTCGAGCCCCACGTCATCTGCCGTCGGGGGATCGCGCGCACCTTCCAGGCGAGCCGCCTCTGCCTCAATCAAAGCGTCTTCGACAACGTCCTGATCGGGATGCACACCCGGGTCCGGAGCGGGGTGTGGGACGCCCTGGTCCGCCGCCGGCGCGTGCTCGCCGAGGTCCGCCACGCCCTCGCCGAGGCCGCCCACCTCCTGAGCCTCTTCAACGCGGAGCTGGTGGAGCGGGGCTTCGAGCCGGTCGGCGCCCTCCCCCAGATCGACCGCCGCCGCGTGGAGATCTGCCGGGCCCTGGCGGCGCACCCCCGGCTGCTCCTGCTGGACGAGCCCTCGGCCGGGATGAACCCGGAGGAGACGCTGGAGCTGATGAAGGACCTCCAGATCGTGCGTGGGGAGATGCCGGGGCTCAGCGTCATCATCATCGAGCACGACATGTTCGTCATCGAGGGCGTGAGCCATCGGGTCGTGGCCTTCAACTACGGGCGGAAGATCGCCGAGGGGACCTTCTCCGAGGTCGCCCGGAACGAGGAGGTGCGCGAGGCCTACCTCGGGCGGGCGGCGGACGCGGGTGAGGCTGCCCCGGCCGCCTCGCTCGGGGGCTGAGGGGGGCGGGCGTGCTCGAGGTGCGCGGCGTCTCCACCCGGTACGGCCAGATCACCATGCTGCGGAACATCTCGGTGGCCCTCCACGAGGGCGAGATCGCCTGCCTCCTGGGCCCCAACGGGGCGGGGAAGACCACCCTGATCCGGACGATCCTGGGGATCGTGCGGCCGGTGGAAGGGGCCATCCTCTTCCGGGGGGAGCGCATCGACGGCCTGAAGACCAACCGGATCGTCGAGCGCGGCATCGGGGTGGTCCCGGAGGGGCGGCGGATCTTCCCGAAGATGACGGTGGAGGAGAACCTCCGGATGGGGGCCTTCGCCGAGTGGGGGACGCGCGAGGTCGAGGGCCGGCTCGCCGAGATCTACGGGCGGTTCCCGCGCCTGGGCGAGCGGCGCCGGCAGGTCGCCGGGACGCTCTCCGGCGGCGAGCAGGCGATGCTCGCCATCGGGCGCGCCCTGATGGGGCGCCC
>JACPHL010000131.1 GCA_016188625.1 Candidatus Rokuibacteriota bacterium
GTCGAGCTGGAGGGCGATATCCTCACGATCGCGACCAAGGGCAAGGAGCGCCGGTACACCAAGGAGGTCCTCCTCCCCGCCGAGGGGAGGCGGGAGTCGCTGAAGACCTCCTACCGGAACGGCCTCCTGGAGGTCACGCTGGTCAAGGCCGGGCAGGGTCCGTGAGGCTGGTCCTGTTCGGCGGCAAAGGGGGGGTCGGCAAGACCACCCTGGCCACGGCCGCGGCGATCCGGCTCGCCGACGCCGGATGGCGGACCTTGCTGCTCTCCAGCGACCCCGCCCACTCGCTCCGCGACGCCCTCGAGCAGGAGGTCGGCCCCGAGGTCCGGGCGGTCGAAGGGGTCGCGAACCTCCGGGCGGTGGAGATCTCGGCGGAGCGGCTCTTCCTGAAGTTCAAGGAGGAGCACGGTGCCGAGATCAAGGGCATCCTGGAGACCGGGACCTACCTGGACGAAGGGGACATCGACGAACTCTTCTCCCTCTCCATCCCCGGCCTGGACGAGGTGATGGCCTTCGTCGAGCTGGTCGAGCTGATGGAGCGGGGGGAGCACGAGTTCTACCTCCTGGACACGGCCCCCACCGGCCACAGCCTGCGCCTCCTGCTCCTCCCGGAGCTCCTCGACGAGTGGATCCGCGCCCTGGCCCGGGTGCGCTACAAGTACCGCTACGTCGTCTCCCGGCTCGCCCGCCGGGAGATCCACGAGCCCGCGGACGATTTCCTCTTCGGCATGAAACGGACGGTGCGAGAGATCCAGCGCCTCCTCCGTGACCCCGCCCGCTGCGAGTTCGTCGTCGTCGCCATCCCGGAGGCCATGGTCATCGCCGAGACCCGACGGCTGGTCGAGGAGCTCGGCCGCCTTCAGATCCCCGTCAGGCATCTCGTGGTGAACCGCGTGGTCTCCTTGGAGCACGGGGGGTGCCCCTTCTGCCGCGAGCGGTGGGAGGAGCAGCGAGGGTCGCTCCAGGAGTGCGAGGAGGCCTTTCCCCAGCTCACGACCCTCAGGCTCCTCGATCGGCCCCGCCCGGTCAAAGGGCTCCGCCGGCTCCGGGAGATCCCGCTCCCCATCCAGTGGTTCGTCGCGGACACCGCGGTCGCGACGGCTCAGGGTCTTCGGTGATGGGGGAGACCCCTCCGAACGCCCTCACCCTCCGGGTGATCGAGGCCCTCCCCAGGGACATGGGGCGGGGGCTCGCCCGGCTCGACCCCGAGGACATGAAGGTCCTGGACGCCCAGGTAGGCGACCTCGTCGAGCTTCAGGGAAAGCGTCAGACTGTGGCCAAGGTGATGCCGGCGTACGTGGAGACCCGGGGCAAGGGGGTCGTCCAGATCGACGGCCTCACCCGGGCCAACGCCCAGGTGGGACTGGACGAGCGGGTGACGGTGACGAAGGTCCAGGCCAGGCCGGCGGCGAGGCTCACCCTCTCCCCCCTCTCCCCGATGCGGCCGACCCAGCGGGAGGGGGACACCCGGTACCTCGCCCAGGTGATCGCGGGGCTCCCGGTCCTGGCCGGCGACCGGATCCGCGCCACCCTGTTCGGCACCGCGACCCAGGAGTTCAGCGTCCTCGAGACCGTCCCGGGCGGGCCCGTCGTCGTCCAGCCCACCACCCTGCTGCGCGTCCGCCGCGTCGAGGGACCCGTGGAGGCTTCCAAGGTCTCCTACGAGGACATCGGGGGGCTCCGGCGGGAGATTCAGCGGGTTCGGGAGATGATCGAGCTTCCGCTGAAATACCCGGAGGTCTTCGAGCGCCTCGGGATCGGCGCCCCCAAGGGGATCCTCCTCCACGGCCCGCCCGGGTGCGGCAAGACCCTCATCGCCCGGGCCGTGGCCAACGAGACCGACGCCCGCTTCTTCGCCGTGAGCGGGCCGGAGGTGATCCACAAGTTCTACGGGGAGTCGGAGGCCAAGCTCAGGAAGCTCTTCGAGGAGGCCGAGCGGCAGGCCCCGAGCATCGTCTTCCTGGACGAGATCGACGCCATCGCCCCCAAGCGCGAGACGGTGGTGGGGGAGGTGGAGAAGCGCGTGGTGGCCCAGCTCCTGGCCCTCATGGATGGGCTCCGGTCCCGGGGTCAGGTGGTCGTCATCGGCGCCACCAACATCCCCAACGCCCTGGACCCCGCCCTCCGCCGGCCCGGCCGGTTCGACCGGGAGATCGCGCTCGGGGTCCCGGACAAGACGGGTCGGCGCGAGATCCTGGAGATCCACACCCGCGGGATGCCGCTGGCCGAGGATGTGGACCTGGAGGAGCTCAGCGAGATCACCCACGGCTTCGTGGGCGCGGACCTGGAGGCCCTCTGCCGGGAGGCGGCCATGGCGGCCCTCAGGGCCCTCCTGCCCGAGATCGAGTTCGAGGGCGGGGCCATCCCGTACGAGGCCCTCGTGGAGCTCAGGATCCACCGGGCCCACTTCGTCGAGGCCTTGCGGGAGGTGGAGCCCTCCGCCCTGCGCGAGATCGCCGTGGAGGTCCCCGATGTGCGGTGGGAGGACGTCGGCGGGCTCGACACCGTCAAGCGGGAGCTGGTGGAGGCCATCGAGTGGCCGCTCCGCTACGCCCCCCTCTTCCGGCACGCCGGGACCAGGCCGCCCCGGGGGATCCTCCTCCACGGCCCGCCGGGGACCGGGAAGACCCTCCTGGCGCGGGCGGTGGCGACGGAGAGCCAGGCCAACTTCGTGGCGATCAAGGGGCCCCAGCTCATGTCCAAGTGGGTGGGGGAGAGCGAGCGCGCCATCCGGGAGGTCTTCAGGAAGGCCAAGCAGGCCGCCCCCTGCCTCATCTTCCTGGACGAGGTGGACGCCCTGGCGCCCAGGCGGGGGCACGACCCCTCGGGGGTGGCGGAGCGGGTCCTGAGCCAGCTCCTCACCGAGCTGGACGGGATCGAGGAGCTGCGGGGGGTCGTGGTCCTCGCGGCCACGAACCAACCGAATCTGGTGGACCCGGCCCTGCTGCGCCCCGGACGGTTCGACTCCCTGATCGAGATCCCCCTGCCCGACGAGGAGGCGCGGCTTGGGATCTTCCGGGTCCACACCCGGGCCACGCCCCTGGCCGGCGACGCGGATCTGCCCCTCCTGGCCAGAGAGGGCCAGGGCCTGACCGGGGCCGACATCGAGGCGGTCTGCCGGAAGGCCGCGATGCTCGCCATCCGCGAGTACCTGGAGGCCCATCCTTGGGGGAGCGACCCGGGCTTTCAGGGCTACGCGGTGAGGATGGCCCATCTGGCGGAGGCCATGAGATCCGTGACGACGCGGGGGACGAGGTGAGGCAGACGATCCTGGTGGTGGATGACGAGGAGGCGATCCGCCGGCTCCTCACCGAGAGCCTGACGCGGGCAGGGTATCGCGTGGCGGCGGCCGGGAGCGGCCGCGAGGCCCTCGCCCTCGTGGAGCAGGAGCCCCCCGACCTCATCATCCTGGACCTGGTGATGCCGGAGATGGACGGGATCGAGGCCCTCCGGCGGATCCGGGAGCGGGGTGTGACGGCCAAGGTGTTGATCCTGACGGCCTACGGGACGGCCCAGCAGATCCGGGAGGCGAGGGCCCTGGGCGTGAGGGAGTTCATCGGCAAGCCCTTCGACCTGGATCGGCTGGTCGGGATCGTCCGCCAGGAGCTTGAAGAGGATACTCGGGGGCTGCCGGGATGAGGCGGCTCATCTATGTCCCCATCATCCACAGCATGGTGGACATGGGGTCCAGGGCGGAGGCCCTGAAGCAGGAGTCCATCCGGCAGTTCGGGGCCGAGGGGTGGGCGGCGAGCCGCCGGATCATCGACGAGGCGTGGGAGGGGATCAGGACGAGGCTCCTGGCCCTCCCCCTGCCGTGGGAGCGGGTCAGGGTCTATCAGGACGGGCTCCCGGTGTCGGGGATGGAGCTGGAGATCGCCCGCGAGGTGGCGTCCCAGGGGAGCAAGAACTACCAGCTCACCGCGGAACTGGTGCGGAGAGGGGCGAGGCTCATGGGGACGGAGTCGCCCGAGCTGCTGCGCCGGGAGTACGCCCACATCCGGCTGATCGCCGAGGCCGGGACCGAGGCCGAGCGGGAGGAGGCCCGGCGGGGGTACGCGGCCGAGAGCGCCGCGATCCTCGGGGCGCGCGACGGCTTCATCGCCCGGCGGATCGCCGAGACCCTGGAGGAGGGGGAGGTGGGCGTGCTCTTCCTGGGGATGATGCACGAGGTGGATCGACTCCTCCCCGACACGATCCAGGTGGAGTTCCTCATCGACCGGCTCCCGCTGCGGGAGGCGGAGGAGCGCTGATGGAGTCAGGCACGGGCTGGTACCTCTACGCCTTCCTCGGCCACGAGGACCTGCCGCCGCTGGCCGGGATCGACGGCCGCTCGCCCCTGGGCCTGATCGCCGAGGACGGGATCGCGGCCCTGGCGAGCCCGGTCCCCCTGGCCGAGTTCGGGGAGCAGGCCCTGCGGAGTAACCTCGAGGATCCCCGCTGGCTGGAGGAGAAGGTGCGCCTCCACGAGGCGATCGTGGAGGCGGCCCTGGCAAAGGGCCCGCTCCTCCCGCTGAAGTTCGGCAC
>JACPHL010000132.1 GCA_016188625.1 Candidatus Rokuibacteriota bacterium
CCGGCGAAGCCGGCCGGTCGCTCTTCAGCGACCGGCTTCGGGGCCTGCCTCCCCCCAAAAGCCCTATTCGGACGCCTCCAGCAGCCCGTCACTCCGGCTTTGGGGGCTCCTTCTTCGGGGGCTCTGGCTTCGGGGGCGCGGCCGCCGGCTCGGGTCCGCCCTCCGGGTAGAGACCGACCGTCACCGCGACCTCGGTCTCCTTCCCCTCCCGGAGCAGGGTGAGGCGGATCGTCTTGCCGACCGGGGTCGTCGCGATGATCCGCTGGAGCTCCCGCGGCGCCCCCACCGGCAGCCCGTCCACGGCCACGACGACGTCCTTGGCGCGGATCCCCCCCTGCTCCGCCGGCTGGCCCGGGATGATCCGGTGGATCGCCACCCCCCGCGGCTCGGTGAGGCCGAACTCGGTGGCGTTCTCCTCGGTGATCTCCTCGATCCCGACCCCGAGCCACCCCCACTCCGCCTTCCCCTTGGCCAGGAGCTGGGGGAGGAGCCCCTTGACGAGGTTGACCGGGATGGCGAAGCGGATCGACCCGTTGCGGGCGGCCATGGTGTTGACCCCGACTACCTGCCCGGCCACGTTCACGAGCGGGCCGCCCGAGTTCCCCGGGTTGACGGCCGCGTCCGTCTGGATGAAGTCGAACCCCGGGGCGGCGGCCAGGAGCGGGGCGCCCTTCCGGCTCACGATCCCGAGCGAGACGGTCTGCTCGAGGCCGAAGGGGTGACCGAGGGCGAGGACCAGCTCGCCGACCTTCACCGCCTCGGAGTCCCCCAGGGGGAGGACCGGGAACCCCTCCCCCTCCACCTTCACGAGCGCGAGGTCGACCCGCGGGTCGCGCCCCACGACGGTCCCCTTGAAGCGCCGCCCGGAGGCGAGACGGACCTGCACCTCAGTGTCCCGTCCGACCACGTGGGCGTTGGTCACCACGTAGCCGTCCTGGGTGACGAGGAACCCCGAGCCGAGCGACCGCCGCGGCCCCTCCTCGGGCTGGCCCTCGGGCGCGGCGCGGCGGACGCGGATCTGGACCAGGGCCGGACGGAGCCGATCGATCAGCTCGGCGAGGGCCAGGTTGATCCGGACCAGATCGGGGTGAACGACCGCGTCCTGCCCCTCCTGCCAGAGCAGCGGAGGTGGGCCGGGGGCGACGCTCTCCGCCCCGTGCGCCGGCCCCGCCAGCACACCCGCGCCGACCAGGATCACCAACCCCACACCCCAGCCCCGGATCCGTCTCATCGCTCGCCTCCTTGCTCTGATACTGCCAAGGTACTTTACCATAAGCCCTGCCCGGGCGCCGATCCCAATCCTATATCGCCTTTGGGGGGGGAGGCAGGCCCCGAAGCCGGTCGCTGAAGAGCGACCGGCCGGCTTCGCCGGGGNCGCCCCCCTTCCGACGGCCCCCGGCGAAGCCGGCCGGTCGCTCTTCAGCGACCGGCTTCGGGGCCTGCCTCCCCCCAAAGGCGTTACACACTAGCGGGGGAGCTGGGCGACGACCTCCGCCAGCGCGCGGGGATCCTCGAGCGGCGGGAAGCAGACGCCGCCGGCGCAGAGGACGAGGGCGGGGGCCCCCTCCCCGACGGGGCACACAAGCTTCCCCGGCAGATAGAGCGCGTCGGCGGCTCGGCGGAGCGCGCGGGTCTCGGCGGCCGTCGGGGCGCCGAAGACGGTGATCTCCACCGGTTCCTGGTCCCAGAGGGCGACGGCCAGGGCGTAGGACGCCCCCCAGAGCCTCGCGGTCTCGGCCCGCGGGGCGAGCGCCCTGAGCGCCGCTTCCCCCCACTCCCGGTAGCGCTCCTCGCCGGTGAGCCAGGCCAGGTCCCGGAGGGCGAGGGCCGCCTCGGCGTTGGCGCCGAGCGGCGTCAGCCGGTCGCCGAGGTAGCCGGGGGCCGCCTCCGGTGGCCGGTCGAGGAACCCTCCCGCCTCCGGGTCCCGCAGGGTCTCGCCGAGCCAGTCCGCGAGGTGGCGGCCCCAGTCGAGCCAGGCCTCCTCGCCGGTCGCCTGATAGGCCTCCACCAGGGCGGCCAGGGCGGCGACCTGATCCCTGAGCAGGCCCGGGAGCGCCGGGCGCCCGTCGAGGAGGGCGTGGGCAAGCGGCGCGCCCGCGGGGGGAGCCAGGCGCTCCAGGCGCCCGAGCACGCGCACGGCCCGATCCTCCCAGGCCGGCTCGCCGAGCACCGCAGCGCCGAGCAGGAGCGCCGCGGCCACCCGGGCATTGGCGTCGGCATAGACGGTCGGGTCGACGGCCGGGGGCTCCTCTTCCCGCCTGGCGTCAAGGGGGAGCCGGTAGTACGCCTCGTCGGCCGCCACGCTCGCCGCGAAGGCGGCCTCGTCGAGGCTCAGGCGCTCGAGGAGGAAGCGGAGGGTGGCGCGGCCGTGCTCCCGGTAGCGCGGCTCCCCGAGGGCCTGCACCGCCTCGAGGAAGGTCACGGCCAGGCGCGCGTTCTCCGCAGCCAGCTTCTCGGTGTGGGGGCGGCTCCAGTCGCGGGCGGGCGAGTAGCGGAAGAAGCCGCCCTCGGCGGCGTCCCAGAGCCCGCCGGTCGCGAGGGCGTCGAGGCTCCGGCGGGCGATCCGGGCCAACGCGTCGTCGCCGGTGAAGGAGTGGATCGCGAGCAGGAAGCGGAGGGCGTCGGGGTGGGGGAACTTCGGGGAGAGCCCGAAGCCCCCCTCCTCCGGATCGAAGCTCGCCCGGAGGAAGGCCAGGGTCCGGTCCACCACCGCGGGCTCGAGCCCAGGCCGGGGCGGCGTGCCGGCCCAGCGCGCCCGGAGCCGGGCCTGGCGGGCCGTCTCCTCGGCGATGGCCCCGGGCTCGCTCCGCCACCGCCGCTCGGCCTCCTCGAGGAGGCGCCGGAGATCGGCGGCCGGCAGAAAGGTGCTCCCCGCCAGGAGCGCGCCGTCCGGGGCGAGGACGGCGACGGTGGGGAGCCCGCCGAGGTTGTAGCGGTCGTGGATGTCCGGCCGGAGGTCCGCGTTGACCTCGACCGGGACGAAGGCGCGCTCGACGAGGGCGGCGATCCCGGGGTCGGCGAGCCCCTCCGCCTCCAGCACGCGGCACCAGTGGCACCACGGCGCGGTGAGGACGAGGAGCAGCGGCTTGGCCTCCGCCCGGGCCCTGGCGAAGGCCTCCTCCCAGCTCATCCAGCGGGGCACTACCGGCTCACTTCGCGGACGAGATGCCCGAGCTCCGGGACGATGAGCTTCTCCAGGGCCAGCCGGCAGGCCGCGGGTGAGCCGGGCAGGGAGAAGAGGAGCCGGCGGGCCCGGACCCCGGCCTGGGCGCGCGAGAGCATGGCGGCAGGCCCGATCTCCTGATAGGAGAGGACTCGGAAGAGCTCGCCGAACCCCGGCAGGCGCTTCTCCAGGAGGGCCTCCACCGCCTCGAAGGTCGAGTCGCGCGCGGTGATCCCGGTCCCCCCGGTCATGATGAGGGCCTGGACCCCGGGGTCCTGGCAGCAGGCCTGGATCACCGCCTGGACCTCGGCCGGCTCGTCCCGGACGATCCGGTACCCCGCCACCTCGTGCCCGCCCGCGCGGAGCAGCTCCTGGACGAGCCGGCCGCTGGCGTCGGTCTCCGGGGTCTTGGAGTCCGAGATGGTCAGGACGAAGCAGCGGACCGTGCGGGGGGCGTGGGCCTTGTGCTCGGCGGCGCTCGATGGCGGCGCCTCGGCCATCAGCGCGCCCCCTCCGCGGCGCGGTAGGCCTGGTCCAGCAGCTCGACGACGTGGAGGACCCGCATGGGGAGCCCGCGCCGGCGGAGCCCCGCGGCGATCTGGAGGATGCAGCCGGGGTTGGCGGTCACCACCGCCTCCGCGCCGGTGGCGGCGAGGTGGCCGACCTTCCGCTCCAGCAGGCGCGCGGCCATCTCCGGCTCGGTGAGGTTGTAGATCCCGGCCGAGCCGCAGCAGAACTCCGACTCCCGGAGGTCCACCAGCTCGATCCCGGGGATGGCCCGGATCAGGGCGCGCGGTTGGGCCCGGACGCGCTGGCCGTGGCAGAGGTGGCAGGGGTCGTGGTAGGTGACCCGCATGGGGAGCGGGCCCAGGGGGCCGGCCAGGGGGCGGCGGGCCAGGAACTCGGTGACGTCCTGGACCTTCCCGGCGAAGGCCTCGGCCCGGGCGTGCCAGGCCCGATCCTCCCGAAGGAGATGGCCGTAGTTCTTGAGGTGCGCCCCGCACCCGGCGGCGTTGACGAGGATCGCGTCGAGCCCGAGCGGCTCGAAGGCGGCGATGTTCTGGCGGGCCAGGGCGCGGGAGCGCTCGGGGTCGCCGGCGTGGGCGTGGAGCGCCCCACAGCAGCGCTGCTCGCGCGGGACGACCACCTCGGCGCCGTTCCGGGCGAGGCTCCGGAGGGTGGCGAGGTTGTGCGCCCGGAAGACGACGTCCTGGACGCACCCGGCGATGAAGCCGACCCGCGCCACGCGCTCGCCCCGGGCCGGGAGGAGCTCCGGGAGCGGTCCCCGATCGGCCGGGGGCGGGAGCGGCGGCAGGAGGGCGTCCCACGCCGCCAGGGGCCCGGGCAGGAGCTCGAGGAGCCGCGAGCGCCGGACCAGGGCCTGGAGCCCGAGCCGCTGGTAGAGCCGGAGCAGGCCGGCGGCGGCCCCGAGGGCCCGCGGCGAGGGGAGGAGGAGGTCGAAGGCGAGCCTCCGCACGAGGCGGCGGAGCGGGGAGCCCGGGCGCTGGTGCTCGATCTCCGCCCTGGCGGCCTCGATGAGATGCCCGTACTGGACCCCGGCCGGGCACGCCGACTCGCAGGCCCGGCAGTCGAGGCAGAGGGAGAGGTGCTCGACCACGGAGTCGGTCAGCGCGATCCGGCCGTCGGCCAGGGACTTGATGAGGTAGATCCGCCCCCGGGGGGAGTCCATCTCGAGGCTGTTCTCGGCGTAGGTGGGTCAGGTCGGCAGGCAGAAGCCGCAGTGGACGCAGGCCAGGAGCTTGTCGTACTCGAGCTCGGCCAGCCGGGCCGTGGGGTGCTCGGCCTGCTCGGGCGGCGCGGCGAGCGTCTCGGGCATCGCCTCAGATCCCCGTTGGTTGGCCCCGCACTAGATCCCTCCGACGAAGCGGCCCGGGTTCATGATCCCCTTGGGGTCGAGCTGAGCCTTGATCCGCTGCATGATCCGGACCGCGGGCGAGGGGGGGTCCCACACCTCCACCTGCTCCTTGATCGCCAGGGGTGCCCACTCCAGGGCGAGGTGCCCCCCGAACCCCCGGACCAGCTCCCGGAACTCACGGAGGGCCTTCACCGCGGCGAGGCTCACGTTCTCCTCCATCGCCCCGGAGGGGGCCAGCACCAGGGTGAGGATCCCGTGACCGGCGTGGGCCGAGGCGCCGAGCCGGAGGCCGAGGCCCCGCGCGATCCCCGCGGCCTGCTCGAGGACGCCCCCGACCTGCGCCGGGAGGATGCCGACCCGGGCGGCGGCCACGGCGTCGTCGAAGGCGACCCGGCTGAAGTCGCGGACGAACCTCCACGCGGCCTCCTGCCGCTCCCCCTCGAGGGGCTCGAAGGTCTCGGCGCCGAGGTCCCGGCAGAGGCGCCGGGCCTCCTCGAGCTGCCAGGCCACGCCCTCGGCGATCCCGTCGAAGCCCAGGAGGAGCCCGACCTTGGAGCGAGCCAGGGCCGTCTGCTCGAAGAGCCCGGGCCGTCCCCCCTCCACCAGCTCGAGCGAGTGCGGGAGGAGATCGGAGGCCATGAGCGCGGCGACCGCGGCCGCCGCGCGGCCCCGCTCCGCAAAGCCGGCCACGACCGCCCGGTCCACCTCCGGGCGCGGGCGGAGCTTCAGGGTGGCCTCGACGATGATCCCGAGGGTGCCGAGGGAGCCGACGTAGAGCTTGGTGAGGTCGTAGCCGGCCACGTTCTTGACGACCTTCCCCCCGCCCTTGACCACCGCCCCGTCGGGCCCGACCACCCGGATCCCGATGACGAGGTCGCGGGCCGTCCCGTAGAGGTGGCGGCGAGGGCCGGAGGCGTTGGCGGCCAGGACGCCCCCCAGCGTCGCCTGCGCGGCGAGGGGGGGGTCCAGGGAGAACCATTGCCCCTTCGCCCCCAGGGCCGCCTGGAGCGCGGCCATCCGGGTCCCCGCCTGGACCGTCGCGGTGAGGTCACCTGGCTCGTGCTCCACGACCCGATCGAGCCGCCGCGTCCCCACCACCAGCCCCCCCTCCGGCGGCGGCGCGCCCAGGGCCATCTTGCTCCCGCCCCCCCAGGGGATGACGGGGATCCCCTCCTCGGCCGCCAGGACCACGAGCTGGCTGACCTCCTCCGGGCTCCCGGGGAAGACGACCGCCCGCGGCGTGCGCCCCTCGAAGACGTAGGGGCCGCGCTCGACGCCGGTGAGGAGGTGCTGCGGGCCGACAATCTCGGCCAGCCGCTCGTGCAGGACCTTCTCGGTCATCGCGGAGAAGGGCGGGGCTCGAGCCGAGGGATCAGAGCCGCTGGGCGAGCCCCCGCTCTTCGATCGGGTGGGGCTTGTAGGCCAGCTCGCCCGGGACGCAGGACTTCGCGGTCGGGAAGATCTTCCCGGGGTTGCAGCGCCCCGTCGGGTTCCAGGCGGCCTTGACCCGGGCCATCGTGGCGAGGTCCGCCTCGGAGAAGATCCAGGGCATGAAGTCCTGCTTCTCGATCCCGATCCCGTGCTCCCCCGAGATGGACCCGCCCACCTCCACGCAGACCTTCATGATCTCCGCGCCGGCCCGGAGGACCCGCTCCTCCTCGCCCGGCTTCCTGGGGTCGTAGAGGATGTTGGGGTGGAGGTTGCCATCGCCCGCGTGGAAGACGTTCCCGACCCGGAGGCCGTGGGCGGCGACGATCTCGTTCACCCGGTCCAGGACGGAGGGGAGCTTCGTCCGCGGGATCACCCCGTCCATGACGAAGTAGGCGGGCGAGACCCGCCCGTAGGCCCCGAACGCCGCCTTCCGCCCCTTCCACAGGAGCTGCCGCTCGGCCTCGTCCCGCGCCACCCGCACCTCCCGGGCGCCGTTCTCGCGGCAGGCGGCGACGACGCGCTCGGCCTCGGCCTCCATCCCCGCGGCGAGGCCGTCCAGCTCGATGAGGAGGGCGGCGGCCGCGTCGCGCGGGTAGCCCGCGCCGTAGGCGTCCTCCACGGCCTGGATGGTGATCCGGTCGATCATCTCCAGGGCCGCCGGGACCAGGCCCCGGGCGGTGATCGCGGCCACGGTCTGGGAGGCCTGGGCGACCTCGCCGAACGCCGCCAGGAAGGTCCTGACCGCCTGGGGGCGCCGCATGAGCCGGACGACGACCTTGGTGGCGATCCCGAAGGTCCCCTCGGAGCCGACGAAGAGCCCGACCAGGTCGTACCCCTGGGGGTCGCG